>JACADU010000081.1 GCA_013388415.1 Bryobacteraceae bacterium | reverse complement strand
TCATCGGCGTCGAGCCTGTTGTCGCCCTCCTCTCGTTTTCCACCAAGGGCAGCGCGAAGCACCCGCTGGCCGAGAAGGTGAAGGAAGCCCGGCGCATCGTCGAGGCGCGCCGCCCGGACATCCACATCGACGGCGAACTCCAGGCCGACGCCGCGCTCGTCGAAAGCGTCGGACGCTCCAAAGCCCCCGGCTCCACCGTGGCGGGACGCGCCAATACGCTCATCTTCCCGGAGGTCGGCAGCGCCAATATCGGCGTCAAGCTGGTCGAGCGGCTTGGCGGCGCCGTCTGCACCGGCCCGCTCTTTCAAGGCTTCAACAAGCCGGCCAACGATCTGTCACGCGGATGCCTTGCCGAAGACATCTATCGCCTGGGCATCCTCACCGCTCTTCAAGCCGACCGCTGATGCCTCTGCCATTCCCCCTCGTTTACCACCCGGGCTACGACCTCCACTTCGGCCGGCATGTCTTCCCCGCGCAGAAGTACCGCCTCATTCGCGAACGCCTCATCGCCGAAGGCTTCGCTCAGCCGGAGGACTTCATCGAACCCGCACCCGCGACGCGCCAGCAGCTTCTACTGGCGCACAGCGAGGACTGGATTCGGAAGCTCGAACGAGGCACCCTCTCCTACCAGGAAATCGTCAAACTCGAAGTCCCTTATTCGCGCAAGATGACGGCGGCGTTCTTTCTCGCCGCCGGCGGAACCCTGGAAGCTGCGCGCCGCTGCCTCCATCATGGCCTCGCCGTCAACCTGAGCGGAGGCTTCCACCACGCATTCCGCGACCACGGCGAAGGCTTCTGCGCCATCAACGACGTCGCCGTCGCCATCCTCGCCCTGCGTCAGGAAGGGCTCATCAGCAAGGCCATGGTGATCGACCTCGACGTTCATCAGGGCAACGGGACGGCCGCCATCTTCGCCGGTTCGCCGGATGTGTTCACAATCTCGCTCCACCAGCAAAACAACTACCCCCACTTGAAGCCGCCCTCCACCATCGACGTCGGCCTGCCCGACGGCGCGGGCGACCTGGAGTACATCGCCCGCCTGCGCTCCGTCTTTGAACCCGCCGTCGCGGGGTTCCGTCCTGACATCGTCCTCTATGTCGCCGGCTCCGACCCCTTCTATGACGACCAGCTTGGCGGTCTCGCCCTCACCATGGAAGGAATGATGGCCCGCGACCGCATTGTGTTCGACTCCTCCCTCAGGGCGGGCGTCCCGGTCGCCACGGTGCTCGCCGGAGGCTATGCCTCCCGGCTCGAGGACACTGTCGCCCTGCATGCCCAAACCGTGCGCGCGGCGTTGGAGTCGCTGACGGAGATCGGCTTCCGCCATGCGAGATAAGCCCTGGGCAGCCTGGCTTCTACTGGTCTACTACGCCATCGCCGGCTGGCCGGGAGACTACCCTCCAATCGCTACCGGTTTGGACGACTCCTGGATCTACGCCATCAATGCCCTCTTTCATGCCGGACCGGTCTTCGGCAGCGAGGTGGCGTTTACTTATGGACCGCTCGGCTTCCTGCTGCACCCTCGGGCGGTGGAAGGAAATCTGGCGCGGGGTCTCGCCTTCTGGATCGCCATGCATTTGACCACGGTGGCGCTGCTTGCGTCTTCCATTCTGCGAAAACGCGTCTGGCAGGCTTGCGGCATGGCGGCGCTCGTCATCCTGGCGCAGACACTGGAGGTCTGGCCTGAGTATTGGGCGGCTATGAACGCCGGACTCTGGGCGATGGCCTCCCTCCTGATGCCGCTGCCCGCCTGGCCGTGGGCGGTCGCCACCGGACTGCTGGCGGGCCTGCTGACCGCCGGGAAGCTGACTTCCGGCGTCGCGTCCCTGTCCATCGTCGCCGCCGCCTTCCTTGTCCTGCCTGCTCCCCTCAACCGGAAACGGCGAATGGCCGCGCTCACTGCGGGCGCTCTGGCTGCCGTCTGGTTGCCCGTTTATTTTTCCCACTTCAACGGTGCGGGCTCGTTCTTCCGGTGGCTCAAGTGGAGCTCCGAAATCAGTTCCGGCTACGCCGCCGCGATGAGCATCGTCTTCCAGCCGGAGACGCTTTGGAACGCTCTCGCCGTGGCATTCTCCTACGCCGTGTTTCTGGCCGCAGGAGGCAGCCGGATGCGAAGAATCGCTCTCGCCTTTCTCCCCCTCCTGTTCGTCGCCTTCCGGCACGGCTATGTCCGGCAGGGCATCCACAGCACGTCGTTCTATGGCACGGCGTGCGCCGTTCCTGCTCTTTTGTTCTTGTTTACTGAGAATCGAAGGGACCGCCTTGCCGTGCTCGGGCTCGCAGGCGCCTGCGCGGCGGTGATGCTCTACCACTGCAACAGGCCCAATTCGGGTCTGCACAGGAGTCTGGCCGCAACCAGGGACCATTTGTCGCTCAGCAAGGGTCTCCGCCGGCTCGGCCAGACCCTCAACCTGGCAGAGCATTCCGCCGAATTGGCTGCAATGGGCCGGGCTGCCGCCTCAGGCGGAGGCCCCCCGGGCAGGTGGCCCGAGATCATCCGGGCTGACTTCGGGCGCGTCGCGTCGCTTCCTTGGGAAATCACGGGTCTCGCCGGCTCCGGACTGTCCTGGCAGTTACTGCCAAGCCTCCAACTTTACTCCGCCTATACTCAGGAACTTGACCGGGCCACGGCCAGAGTCTTCGCCAGCGAGGACAGGCCGAAGTGGATCTGGCTCATGAATGCCGGGTTCGACCGGCGGTCGCTGTTCACCGATAACCCGGAAACGTGGCTCGCCATCCTCGACCATTACACAGTGGCCGCCACCCACAGCCCAGCAAGCCAAATGCTGCTGCGCGCGAAGCCCGGCGGAGCCGCGACAAAAACAGGACCGGTCGCCCGCCGGTCGGCTGTCGAAGCCGGCATGTGGGTTGACGCCGACACAAGTGGCGCACTCTGGCGGGTGGAAGTCGGTCTCCAACCGACCGCTTGGGGCCGGCTCGCCCGCTATGTTTACCAGTGGCCGCCGGTGTTCATCGAGGTCGACCGCGCGCGCGGAGACCCGCTCAAGATCAGAATCCTGCCCGACACCGCATCCGCCGGGCTCCTCATGCCCCTGCTCCCTCTCTCCATCGAGGAGTTCTCCGCCGCATTTGCCAACCGGATGGACAACCCCGTCAAGCGATTCCGCATCCTTCTGCCGCAAGGGGGCTATTTCGACAACTCAATTCAGCTTCGCTGGAAACAGACCACCCGGGACTTCACCCCGGCGCCCTGACTCGCATCTTTCGGCCCCCGTGCCGCATCCTGAACTGAGAGAACTAATTGCGGGAAGTGCGAAAGAATTCTTGTCAGGATAGAATGACAGTCAAGGAGCTGAACGCTCCACCACAGGTTTTTTCCGTCTCTCTGGGCTAATACATTGGGTAAAAAGGATTTGCCACATCTCATGGCGCTCGTCCTGGCAGGGCTGGCTCTGCTGCTCGCCGCTGCCGGAACCATCGAGCCGCTGGTGAAGTCCCAAGCGCACGCCTGGCTGGGAGGGCTCGTGCTCGTCCTGGCTGCGCTTCTGTCATGGCGGCTTCGCTCCCGGGCTGCGATTTCGGCCCTGCTGTTCGCCGCGGCGGGCGGCCTCAGGCTGATCGAAACCGGATGGCTCGCAGCCGGACAAATCGCCCATGCCGTTCTGGCTCAAGGCCTGCTGGCGAGCGCCTTCCTCGCCGCGTTCGAGAGCTCGCCCGGCTGGAATCGGGCAGCTCCGCTCGAAGACGGCGGCTGGCCTCGCCTCCGCCACCTTGCCTGGCTGACTCCCGCGGTCACCCTGCTTCAGATTTCGCTCGGCGCCGCCTTCCGCCACAAGGCTCTCGGCCTGGTCCCGCACGTCTCCTGGGCCTTCGCCACGGCCATCTGCGTCATGATGGCGGGCACCTTTGTCCTCACCCAGCAGGGCAGCGGGCTGCTGCTCCGGCGCGTCTCCATGTGGTTGCTGATCCTGACAGGTCTCCAGGTCCTGCTGGGCGTCGCCGCTTACGTCGCCAGACTCGAAACCCCGATCCCCGCCCTTGCGCTTGCCCCGGCGGCCCATGTCACCACCGGCAGCCTCGTCATGGCCCTTTCCTGCGTCTGGGCTGCTGTCGTGTGGCGGGACACCAGCTCAACCGCGCAAATCATCTCCCTCGACTCCGGACGCGCCTCATGAACGATTACCTCGCGCTCACCAAACCCCGCATCACCTGGCTCATTCTTATGAGCACGGGCATCGGCTACTTCTTCGGGCAGGCGGGCGGCTTCGACCTCTTCGTCCTGCTGCACACGCTGGCTGGCACGGCTCTGCTGGCCAGCGGCACCGCGACTCTCAATCAGTGGTTTGAGCGCGATGCCGACGCCCGCATGAACAGAACTAAATCCCGGCCCATCCCCGCGGGCCGCGTTTCCCCTCGAAATGCGCTCCTGTTCGGCATCGCCTTGATTGTGGCCGGCGAACTCGAACTCGCCATCGCCGTCAACCCGCTCACTGCCTGGCTCGGCTTTTTCACTGTCGCCAGCTACTTGCTGCTCTACACGCCCATGAAGCAACGTTCATGGTGGTCGACGACCGTCGGAGCGTTCCCGGGAGCGATGCCGCCGCTCATCGGCTTTGCCGCCTCCCGAGGCAACTTGACCATCGAGGCGTGGATTCTGTTTGCGATCATTTTTCTGTGGCAGTTCCCCCATTTCTACGCGATTGCCTGGATGTACCGGGACGACTACGCGCGGGCGGGGATCCGGATGCTGCCCGTCGTGGAACCGGACGGCATCTCGACTTCGCGCCAGATCTCGGCATTCGCCATCCTGCTGCTCCCATGCAGTCTGATGCCGAGCTTCCTCTCCATGACCGGCCACTGGTATCTGGGAGCCGCCCTGTTGCTCGGCGGCTTATTCCTGCGCTCAGCCACCAGGCTCAGCCGCGAGCGGTCGGCTCTCAACGCCCGCGGCGTGCTCAAGGCCAGCGTGCTCTATCTGCCCCTGCTTTACGCGGCGCTGATCCTGGACGCCCGCAAACTCTGGATGGACTGATGCCGCTCCCGCGCCGGAGCCTCTTCGCTTTCACTTTTCCGCTCGCCGGCTGCTTGCGTTCGAATCTGCCGGACTATGGGACTGTCCCGCCGTTCCGTTTGATCGATCAGTCCGGCCAGCCCTTCGACAGCGGGCGGCGGCTGGCGGGCATGACCTGGGTGGCGGCGTTCATCTTCACCACCTGCAACGGCCCCTGTCCACGCATGACCGCGCAAATGAGAAAGGTTCAGGACGCCACCAGCGGCATGGAAGACGTCCGGCTGGTCAGCTTCTCCATCGATCCGGCCACCGACACGCCCGCCCGCCTCGCCGAATACGCCGCGCGATTCAAAGCCAATCCATCCCGCTGGTCTTTCCTGACAGGCGAAGAATCGGTCATTCGGGCTCTTGGCGTCGATACCTTCCACCTGGCCGACCCCCACGAAAAACTCGCTCACAGTTCACGCTTCGCGCTGGTCGACCGCAAGTCGCGCATCCGCGGCTATTACTATACAGCGCTCGCCGGGGCCGTCGAAGAGGTTGTCGCCGGCATCCAAACAGTCAGACGGGAATGGCTTTGAATCCGATCTTCCGGAGGACCCTTGGAACTTCGTGACCTGCCTGCATTGAATGCCGCGCTCAACTCGACCGCGGCGATTCTGCTGATCGCCGGATACCGGCTGGTCAGGCAGAGGCGCCTGGAAGCGCACCGGAGGGTGATGCTCGCGGCCCTTGCGGTCTCCGTTCTATTCCTGGCGAGCTATCTCTTCTATCACTTCCACGCCGGTTCGGTGAAATTCCAAAAGACGGGCCCCATCCGCGCCGTCTACTTCACGATCCTGATCTCGCACACCATCCTGGCTGCGGCGGTCGCGCCGATGGCTCTCATCACCGTCTACCGCGCCTGGACGAAGCGTTTCGACAAGCACCGCGCGCTGGCCCGCGTCACACTGCCGGTGTGGCTCTACGTCAGCGTCACCGGCGTTATCGTCTACGTGATGCTCTACCGCATGTGACAACCGCCGAAGCGCTCCTGGCATGGCTGGCCCTTCGCCCCGGCGAACGCGTCCTCGATGTCGGCTGCGGCCTCGGCTGGAATGCGGCGGCGATGAGCGCGCTTGGCGCGAGAGTGACAGGCATCGATCCCGAACAGCACCTGCTTGAGCAGGCCCGCCTGCTCTGCCCCGAAGGGACCTTCCTGCCTGTTGGCCTCCTCGACTTCCGTCCCCCGAGCCGTTTCGACGCGATCTTCGCCCACGCCGTGCTGCATTGGATCGCCCCGCCGCCGGCGGCCGCGCGGCGCATCTTCGAACTGTTGAATCCGGGCGGCAGGTTCGCCGCGTCTTTCGGCGCCACGGCCAAGGAGGCCGCCAATCTGGTCAACTATTACTTGCCGGACATGAACGAATACACATCCATCCTCGCCGCCGCAGGCTTCGATTCCATCGCCTCGCAGCGGCGGCCCGAAGGATTCGTGGTCTTTGCCGTCCGGCCGGTTGATGCCTGAATGTATCCAAAACTGCTCGAGTTCGGGGATCTGTTCGTCCCGGCTTACGGGGTCTTCGTTGCGCTGGGCTTCCTGGCGGGCATCTGGCTGGCTCGCCGTCTCGCGCCAAGGGCGGCCATCGACCCCGACCGCCTGACCGATCTCGCCATTTACTGCGCGATCTGCGGCCTGCTCGGCTCCAAGCTCCTGATGTTCGTCTTCGATTGGCCCGAGTACGCCGCCGACCCCGGCCGCATCTTCTCGATGTCGACCCTCATGTCTGCCGGCGTCTACCACGGCGGTTTCTTCGCCGCCTTGCTCTTCGCCTGGTTCTACGTCCGGCGGATGAAAATGGATTTCTTCCGTACTGCGGACGTCCTCGCCCCTGGGCTGGCTCTAGGCCACGCCGTAGGGCGGCTGGGTTGTTTTGCCGCGGGGTGTTGCTGGGGAACAGAATGCGAAAGAGCGTGGGCCGTCACCTTTCGCGACCCTGACGCCAACGCCCTCACCGGCGTCCCGCTCAATGTTCCGCTGCATCCCGCTCAGCTCTATGAGAGCGCCGCGACCGCGCTGGTGGCCGTCATCCTGGTCCTTGCTTTCAACCGCTTACGCGCCCCAGGCCAGATTTTCGGTTTGTACCTCGCTCTCTACGGCACGGCCCGCGCCATCACTGAGGCCTTTCGCATGCACGACCAAGCCCCGCCGCTGGCTGGCCTGACCTGGACCCAGTGGATCGCCATCCTGCTCGGCGTGGCGGGAGCGGCGCTGGCGCTTCGCCTTCGGAAGGAAAGTAGAACTAGAACAAAGGGATAGCTAAGGTGTTGGCCTGATTGCCGGCGGGCCCCGCAGAGCCCAGAATCGAGAAAGAAAGGATCTTCCTCGATGGGCGACAGGAGGGCGACTATCTCTTTACGGAGCCGGCGCGCGGCCCGCTCGGGTGGCAGCTCGATCGTTGAGACGGCATTGATTTTCCTGCCATTCCTGGCGGTGATTCTCGGGATCACCGACATTTCGCTGGCTCTCTATATCCGCCAGACCATGCAGCACGCAGTGCGCGAGGGCGTCCGCTACGCGATCACCTATCAGGTGTCGGGCGAAGGCGAGTGCCAGATCCCTTCCATCAAGAAGGTCGTCAAGCTGCACTCGATGGGATTCCTGAGTGATCAGCAGGTGAACGACCACGTCACTGTGAAGTTCTACGCGCCGTACACTGGTTTGGAGTCGGGCGAGAACCGGCCGGGACAGCTTGTTGAGGTTTCCATCGAAAACTACGAGTGGAAATGGATCGCGCCGCTCTGGCGGAACGCCAACCCCCTAAAGGTGACGGTCCGTTCGAGCGACAGAATGGAAGGCCTCGGCGGAGCGGCTGATCCGCCCTGCCTCGGCAGTTAACGCCGCAGAGGTGGCCAGCCGGCCGGAGAGAGAAAAAGAGGATTGGGCCATGAACAATTTGAGATCCAGACCATCCAGCAGACGCCAGGGCCAGCGGGGCAATTCGATGATCGAATTCGGCCTGGCTCTCGCTTTTCTGGCGCCGCTCATGCTCAGCACGTTCAGCTTCGGCTTGAACATGACGAAATCGATCCAGGTGACCCAGGTCGTCCGCGACGCCGGCCACATGTATGCCCGGTCGACGGACTTCTCCATTTACGGGAACAAACAGATACTCGTCAGGCTCGCCGAGGGGATGGGCATGACGGCTGATGGCGGAACCGGCGTCGTCATTCTCTCCAAGGTCACCTTTATCGAGCAGAAGGACTGCGTTGGCGCGGGGCTGTCCGACGCCGAGTGCACGAATAAGGACCACTACGTCCTCGTCCAGCGCCAGATTGTCGGAGATCCGCTCTTTCATGCCAGCCAGTACTGCTCCCCGCCGGACTCGAGTCTCGAACTGCCCCAAGGAAACGCCCTCGACATCCACAGGGACAACCTGCTTCAGTTGACGAACACCTCCAACCTTCCGCTCCTCAAGTCGGGCGAGTACGCCTACATCGTTGAGGGCTTTTTCAAAGGAATCGGCTGGGCGGTTCCGAACCTCGGCCTCGGCAACCTGCTTGCCTCACAAGCGATCTTTTAGCGGCCCCGGAGGAAAACGGCCATGTTCAACAGTTGGAAATACAAGAGCAGAAAAGAGAAGGGCATCGCGGTTCTCATGACCGCCTCGATGATGTTTATGCTGGTGCCGGTCGCCGGCCTCGCCGTCGACGGCGGCATCGCCTACGTGCTCAAGACGCGGCTGTCGAGCGCGACCGACGCCGCCGCCTTGGCCGCGGCGCGCAGCCTCAGCGTCGGCCTGACGCTCTCCGAACAGGCGGCCGAGGCCAGAGCGCGCGCGCTCGATTTCTTCGATGCCAACTTCAAGGAAAACGCCTACGGAACCAAAAACCTCGTCGTCGACGCCGTCGTGGCCGAAACCGAGGCCAAGACCCGCTCTGTGACCGTCAGCGCCGCATTCGACGCCCCGCAGTACTTCATGCGGGTGCTCGGCTTCGACAAGATCCGCATCTCCGGCCGGGGCCGCGCTTCGCGCCGCGACATCAATCTCATCATGGTTCTCGACCGCAGCGGCTCCATGCAGACCGGCTACTCCGTCGGCGATCCTGCCTCTCCCTGCGAAAAAATGAAAGAAGCCGCCAAGTACTTCGTGGACCTCTTCGCCGAAGGCCGCGACAGGCTGGGCATGGTCACCTACAGTTCCGGGTACTTTCCAGCCTACGATCCGACGATGAACTTCAAGACCCAGTCACCCTCGCTGGTCGAGCGAATCGGCGATATCACCTGCGCCGGGTGGACCAGCACCGGGACGGCGTTGAGCGTCGCCTATCAGCACATCAAGAACATCGACGAGCCTGGCGCCCTGAACGTCATCCTGCTGTTCACCGACGGCAACGCCAACACGATCACCGCCGACTGGCCCATCAAGACCAAGACCGATACCCGCTATGGCGGCAACTACGGCTTCAAAGCCTACAGCACCAGCACGAACTCGTTCTCCGGCACGGCGTACTGCACGAGCCTGTCCTCGACCTGCTCCATGGAGCCGAGCCCCTGCAAGGACGCCTCCGGCGACCAGTGGGACCGCAACAGCGGCCAAACCAAACGTTATTACTTCGCCCCGGACTGGAATCCGAACTGGGCGCCTCAGCCGATCCGCGGCTCCATCGCCGGACAGGACGATCCCACAACCACCGGCGATACGTCCGGGATCATGAAGCACCTCTCCAGTTCCATCACCTCCAGCAGCGAGTACCTGACCAACGCGGGCTGCGCCTTCTCGACCGCGAACTTCCTCTCAAACAACGGCCAGGGAACC
>JACADU010000234.1 GCA_013388415.1 Bryobacteraceae bacterium | reverse complement strand
TTGATGCCGCCGATGGTCATCGCGGATCTGGGGGCGGGCGAAGGGACGTTTTCTCAATTACTTGCGCAGCGGGCGGCGAAGGTGATCGCGGTCGACAACTCGGAGAAGATGGTGGCCTACGGGACAGAACTCGCTGCGAGGAACGGCTTGGCCAACCTGGAGTACCGGCTGGGGGAACTGGAGGCAATCCCGATTGAAGACGCCTCGGTCGACCTGGCGTTCCTGAGTCAGGCGCTACACCACGCCCAGCATCCGCCGAGGGCGGTCCGCGAAGCATGGAGAATCCTTAAGCCGGGAGGGCGGATCGCGATTCTCGACCTCGCGGAGCACCACTTCGAGGAAGCCCGCGAGCTCTATCATGATCTCTGGCCGGGCTTTAGCGAAGTGGACATGGTCCGCTTCCTGGAGGAGGCGGGTTTTGACAAGGTGGAGACGGCCATCGTCCACCGGGAGGACCAGCCGCCGCACCTGGAAACCCTGCTGGCTATCGGCGAAAAGCCCGCGCTGTGAGACACTAAGAGATTGGAGCGCGCTGCACGCGGGCGCACTTGCCCTCCCGTGCCCGTCAACCGGACGCGCCTCGCCACTCCCGGCACATTTGAGAAGAGAAGGTAATCCGACATTGGCTCTCATTGAAGGCTGCAAGCACTCGCTCGACATCACGATTCCCGCCGAAGCCATGGCCGCCGAGATCGCGCGCGTCACCGAAAAGATCCGGGGGAAAGCGCACCTCAAGGGGTTCCGGCCGGGGAAGGCGCCCGTGTCGCAGATCAAGGCCGTTTATGGTTCGCAGATCCGAAATGAGGCTTTGGAGAACGTCATTCCAAAGGCCCTCGAGGCAGCGTGTGAGAAGGAGAATCTCCGGCCGGTTTCCCGCCCGGAGATTAAGGATCTTCATTTTCACGAAGGGGAAAGCGTTCACTTCAAGGCTGAGTTCGAGGTAGCGCCGGAGATCGAACTGAAGGAACTCCGTGGTCTGACAGTTGAATATGCCGCTCCGGACGTCACTGAGGCGGACATCGACGAACGGCTGAACGAGCTGCGCGAATCGCGCGCGCAATACGTCAACGTCGACCCGCGTCCCGTCGAGGACGGGGACCACTGTCTGGTCGACCTTCTCTCCATCGCCGGCATCGAGGGCGAGCCGATGAAGCAGGAGGGGATCAACATCGAGGTCGGCGGCAAAGACACGTTTCCGGCATTTAGCGAGGCGCTGCGCGGCGCTCTGCCCGGCGACGAGCGCGAGGCTGAGATCACCTATCCGGAAGACTATGGCGCACGGAAGCTGGCCGGCAAGACGGTCCGTTTTCGCATCACGCTGAGAACCATCCGGTTGAAGGAACTGCCCGAACTGAACGACGAATTCGCGAAGGACCTGGGCGACTTCCAATCCCTCGACGAAGTCCGGGAAGAGATCCGCAAGTCGATCCACCGTGAGCGGGAGTACATCGCGCAGACGGAGGCGAAGAACAAGCTGGTCGATCAAATGGTGGCGATGCACGATTTCCCCGTGCCCGAGTCCTATATTGAGCAGCAGATTCAGACGATCGTCGAGAATCAGCTCGCCAGCCTGAAGCAGCAGGGAGTCGACATCTCGAAGATCCGCCTGGACTGGAAGACGCTGCGGGAATCGCAGCGCGACAAGGCCATTCATGACGTCAAAGCCTCGATGCTGCTCGGCAAGCTGTCCACCGCCGAGAGCATCAACGTCACGCAGGACGAGGTCGACGCCGAAGTGCAGCGCATTGCCCGGCAGCGGCGCGAGCCCGTGGCGGCGGTCCGCATGAACCTGGAGAAAGACGGTTCGCTGAACCGCATCGTCAACCGGATTCTCACGGACAAGACGCTGAACTGGCTGTTCGAGAACGCGACGAAAGTGGCTCCGGCGCCCGCGCCGGAACAAAGCGCCGGGTAAACCGATGAGCGGTCCGCTCGAGACGGCGCGCGAGGTTCTGCGCCTCGAGGCTCATGCCCTTCACAGGACCGCGGCGCGGCTGGACGGGAATTTCGAGCTTGCGCTGGAGATCCTGCTGGACAGTCCCGGCAAGGTGATTCTTACTGGGATCGGCAAGAGCGGGCTGGCCGCGCGGGTCTTGTCGGCTACGTTCTGCGCCATGGGCGTCCCGAGCGTCTATCTGCACCCGGCCGAGGCCGTGCACGGCGATCTCGGCGTCTACTCGCCCGGGGACCCGACGATTCTGATCTCCAATTCCGGAGCGACGGAAGAGCTCACGCGGCTGGTTCCGCTGTTGCGGCGGTTTGAGTCGAAGCTGGTTGTCATCACCGGGCAGCCGGCAAGCGCGCTGGGACTCGCGGCGGACGCGGTGCTGGATGCGAGTGTGGAGCGCGAAGCCGACCCGCACGATCTTGTCCCGACGGCGAGCGTGATCGCGGCGCTTGCCGTGGGTCACGCCCTGGCGGTGGCGATGGCCGCGCGGCGGGGTTTTTCGCCGCGTGAGTTCGGCGCGCTTCATCCTGGCGGGCAGTTGGGGTGGGTATTGAACCGTCGGGTGGGAGAGGTGATGCATTCGGGTGTGGAAGTGCCGTGGGTGCGGCCGGCGGATCCGCTCAAGCAGGCTCTGATCGAAATGACGCGGAAGCCTTTGGGGGCGGCTTGCGCGCTGGACGGGGAAGGGCGGCTCGCGGGGCTGCTGACCGATGGCGACCTGCGGCGCGCCGTGGAGCGGCACGACGACATCCGGGCTCTCACCGTGGGCGGCGTCATGACCCAGCGGCCCGTGGTGATCGGCCCCGACGCCACGCTGCGGGACGCTCTCCGGCTGATGGAGGACCGTCCGCGCCAGCTCTCCGTGCTGCCCGTGGTGGACGAAACCGGGCGCGCGCTCGGTCTGCTCAGGCTGCACGACCTGTTCCAGGCGGGGCGCGGCGCCGTCTGAGACTGCCCTTTTCTGCGCGACTGCTGTAGGATGATTTCGATCGTCCAGGAGCAGACCGGAATGTCCTCTTCACGCCGCCTTCGCTATACCCGCCGCGCACTGATCGCCTCTCTGGCGCCGGCCGGCCTCTTTCAACTCGTCAAAGCGCAACCCGGCTCCCAGGCGGGAGCGGTCAATCGCAACTCGGCGCCGAGCCAGCTTCGCATCACCGACATGCGTTCGGTCCTGATCGCCTCGAACTACGACTACCCGGTCATCCGGATTGACACCAACCAAGGCGTCTACGGGCTGGGCGAAGTCAGGGACGCCGGGCGGGAAGGCACGGCGCTGGTGTTGAAGCCGCACCTGGTGGGGAAGAACCCGCTTGGCATCGAGCCGATCCTCGATTCGATTCGCAACTTCGCCGGGCAGCAGCGGCTTGGCGGGGGCTACTCCGCCGTCGACATGGCGCTGCACGACATTGCCGGCAAGGTGTACGGAGTGCCGTGCTGGCGGCTGGTCGGTTCCAAGTATCGGGACAGCATTCGCATTTACTGCGACACCGACCAGAGCAAGGATCCGAAGATCTTTGCCGAGCGGCTGAGAAAGCGGCGCGAGCAGGGTTTCACATATTTCAAGATGGACCTGGGCACGAGCCTGGTCGCAGGCCGGCCCGGGGCGGTCAACAACCGTGGAACGGCCACCGAGAAGGGCTTAGACTACCTGTGCGAGTATGTGCAGGCGGTGCGCGACCAGATCGGTTGGGAGGCGCCGCTGGCGGCGGATCATTTCGGCCCGCTCACCGTCAACGACAGTATCCGCTACGCGCGCGCTTTCGAGAAGTACGACCTGGCGTGGGCGGAAGACATGATTCAGGTCGGGCACCTCGGGCCGGGCGGCGATGCGCCCAAGAACTGGCAGGCCTACCGGGAACTGACGGAAGCCACCACGACGCCGATCGCCACCGGGGAGAGCCTGTTTGGCCTGGAGGAGGGGTTCAAGGCTCTCATCGACAACCGCGCCATCGACATCATCCACCCCGACCCGCTCACATCGGGCGCCATTCGCGAGACCAAGCGTATTGCGGACTATGCGGCCATGCATGGGATTCAGACGGCGATTCACTTCGCCGGTTCGCCCGTGGGCTGCCTGGCGTCGGTCCACATGGCCGCGACCCTGAAAGAGATGCTGGCGATGGAGAACCACGCGGTAGATATCCCCTGGTGGGACGATCTGGTCAGCGGCGTGTCGAAGCCCATCGTGAACCGCGGGTACATTGCTGTTCCGGATGCGCCGGGCCTCGGGCTGGAACTGAATGAAGCCGTCATCAAGCAGCACATCCGGAAGGGCGGCTATTTCGAGCCGACACCGCAATACGACGATTTCATCCTCGACCGCTTCCGCCGCGGAGGGCCCTATCCGCATCTCGACGAAAACGGCAAGCTCGTGACCAGCATGTAGGAACGCCATGTTTCTCAGACTCCTTTTTCTCGTTCCAGCTTTGGCGGTTGCGGCCGATCCCACCTTCCTGCGGCGCGATTTTCGGGCGATTCAGCCTCAGCCGGACGACTTGACCGCCAACGCGAAGAACGCGGAGTATCGTCCTGCATTCGGCATCGGCGACAAGGACGCGCGGCAGGTCAAGGGCATCGCCCGCTACGGCGAGCTGACGGTCGGGCCCGGCGGCGAGTCCGCTGTCGTCAGCTATCCGGCCGAGGAGCAGATCTATTACATCCTCGAGGGCGCAGGCACTCTGACCTACGGCACGAAGAAAGCGCCGATCAAGGCCGAAGACTTCATGTATCTGCCGCCGGGTGTCGCTCACGGCGTAGTCAACACTTCGGACAAGCCTCTCCGTCTGCTCGTCATGGGCTACAAGATTCCGAAGGACGTGAAAGTGGAGCCGCCAGCGGATCTGATGATCGCCAATGCGGCGGACGTGCCGCTACAGGTGCTGCCGGGTCACGGGCCCACGACGCAATTCAAGCTCCTCATGGGCACCACGAAGAGCACGAGGGACAAGCTGGCGGCGGCGAGCCAGATGGTGAGCCTGTTTATCATGGATTTCGCTCCCGGCGGGACGAACATTCCCCACCATCACGAGATGGAAGAGGAGATTTACTACGTGCTGAGAGGCAGCGGCGAAATGGTGGCGGGCGGCGGCGCCGACGGCAATGAAGGGCGCTACCGGACGAAACAGGGTGAGGTTTGGTTCATCCGTTTGAATGCGACGGTGGGTTTCTACAGCGCCGCGAAGGAGGGCGAGCCGCACGACCAAGTGCTTGCGGTCCGCTCGACGTTCCCCTTTCCGCGCCGGTAAGCTGAAAGGCGGATGACCGGCGCCGAGTGCCTTCTTCGCACACTTCTCAACAACAGCATTGACCTGTGCCTGATGAATCCGGGCACGTCGGAGATGCAGTTCGTCTCCGCGCTGGACCGCGTTCCGGCGATGCGCGGGGTGCTTTGCCTTCATGAAACCGTGTGCGCGGGCGCAGCCGACGGCTACGCGCGGATGACAGGCGCGCCCGCCGCCACGCTGCTCCATTTGGGGCCGGGACTGGCCAACGGGCTCTCGAACTTCCACAACGCGCGGAAGGCCCGGTCGCCGGTGGTGAGTATCGTCGGCGAGCACTCGACGGCGCACCTTCGCTACGACGCGCCGCTGACAGCCGATGTGGAGGCGTTTGCGAGGCCGGTCTCCGGCTGGGTGCGGACGCTGGACGATGCGGCGAACATGGGCGCCGCCGCGGCGGAGTGCATTGCGGCTGCAATTCAGCCGCCCGGGCAGGTTTCGACGCTCATCGTTCCGGCGGATTACTCCTGGAGTCCGTCGGGGGCGCCGGGGGCGGCGGTGGAGCGGCCCGCGCGGCGGGCGCCTTCGCCGCGGCTCGTGAGCGAAGCGGGCGCGGTCTTGCGGCGCGGCAGCCAAACAGTGGCGCTACTGTTGGGTGGCAGCAGCGTCTGTGAACGGGGTCTCCGCGCCGCGGCGCGGCCCGGGGCGCGG
>JACADU010000148.1 GCA_013388415.1 Bryobacteraceae bacterium | reverse complement strand
GGGATTTGAACGGGCGGGCGACGGTGGAATGGACCGAGTTCCAGTACGAGAAGCGGGCGGCGAGGCCGTAGGGGAGGGCTAGGGGCGGTCGGCGAAGAGGTGGTCGAAGTAGGCGCGGGTGCGGTCCTGGATCTGGCGCAGCTCGTGAGGGAGGGGCTGATCGCAGAGGTGCTCGGGGACCCAGCGTTCGACGAGGCGGGTGAGCGTTTGAAGCTGGTTTTCGGCCACGGGAAGGCTGCCCTCGGAGTGCCCCGACATGAGGCGGAGGCCGTGATCGACGGCGCGGTAAAAGGTGGCTGCGTCGAGGAGGAAGCGGGCTTCGTTCTGGTCGATGTGGCCCATCTGTTCGACGACTTCGATGCGGGCGGGGGTATTGAGGACCTTGAAGAACATGCCGGCGCCCTTGAGGCGCAGGTACATGAGGGCGAAATCGATGTCGTAATAGCCGCCCGAGGCGGTCTTGAGGGGGTTGTCCTCGCCGAGTTCGCGTTCGATGCGCAGGCGCATCTGGCGGATTTGTGCGCGGGAGCGGCCCGACTGGCCGTAGCGGCGCCAGTCGATCTTCTGGAGTTCGGCGAGGAAGGCGGTGGCGCGGTCGGTGTCGCCGGCGACGGCGCGCGACTTCATGTAGGCGACGCCTTTCCATGCTTCAGCCTGGCGGGCGAAGTAATCGCGATAGGCGGATTCGGTCTGGACAAGCGCGCCGCCTCGGCCATTGGGGCAGAGGCGGGTATCGACGGAGAACATGGTGCCGTCGCCGGTGTAGGAGCCGAGGATGGCGATCAATTTCTCGGCGACGTGGGTCCAGAACTGGATCTCGGGCTGATCGGCGTCGGGAAGGATGAAGACGAGATCGGCGTCGGAGCCGAGGTCGAATTCCTGCATGCCGAGGCGGCCGAGGGCGACGACCATCAGTTGGGCGGCGGGGGCATAGGCGGGGTCGAGGGGCGGGCGGGACTCGAGAGTCTGCGAAACGGCGACGCGGTAGCAGGAGGCGATGGCCGAGTCGGCGAGTTCGCTCATGCGCCGCATGGTCTGGAAGATGGGCGCGCGCAGGCAGATGCTCTCCGCTTGCAGGCGGAAGATCTGGCGGAGATAGAAGCGGCGAATTTCCTGGGCGTCTTCGAGGAGGGGGAGGACCTCGCTGTAAGAGAGGGTGGAGAGGCCGCGGGCGCGCATTGCGCGGATCTCCTCGAAGTACTCCGGCTGGCGAACGAGTTGCTCGGCGAAGTAGGGGCTGTGCTGGAAGATCTCGAGGAGATAGCCGGCCAGGACGGAATCGGAGTTGAGGGCGCGGATCCACTCTTCGCGGCGGATGACGCGCTCGAGGAAATGCTCGAAGGCCGGCTGCGTCCGGCCGAGGCGGGCGCGCCCGGCGGCCTGGGCGAACACGGGCGCTTTCTGCTCGAGAAAGCGCATGAGATTGCTGGCCGGAGGCTCCACGCCGGTTTCGGCAGCCTGCGCGGCTGGCACGGCGGCGGAAACCGGCGCGTTGGCGATGGAGGCGGCGTAGCTCGGCGATTGATAAGCGTGAATCACGCGCGTGTAGATTTCCTGGACGTGGTCGAGGTGCTCGTTGAGAATGCGGAGCAGGTTTTCGCCGCGAGCGTCGTCGCCAATGAGGGAGGGCGGCATGCGGCGGGCGACGAGCGCGAGCGAGTCCTTGTCCTCGGGCAGGAGGTGGGTCTGGCGGTCGTCGGCGAATTGCAGGCGGTGTTCGAGGTGGCGGAGGAACTGGTAGGCGGCGACGAGCCGGGAGTATTCGGAGCCGGAGAGCAGGTCCTTGTCTCGCAGGCGGTTGAGGGCGAGGAGTGTGGATGAGTTGCGCAGCCAGAGCTCGCGTCCGCCGTGGACGCGCTGAAGACACTGGACGAGGAACTCGATGTCTCGGATGCCGCCGTGGGCGAGTTTGATGTCGATGCCGGAGGATTTGCGGCGGGCGCCCATCTTCTCGTTCAGCCGCTCGCGGGTCTCGGACATCGATTCGATGGCGGAGAAGTCGAGAGAGGAGGAGTAGATGCGGGGTTGGATGCGTTCCAGCAGCAGGCGGCCGGGCTCGCGGTTGCCTGCTGCGACGCGGGCCTTGATGAGCATCTGTAGTTCCCAGTCGCGGGCGCGGCGCTCGTAGTAATCGAGGGCGCCGTCAAGCGAGATGCAGACTTCGCCGTGGCGGCCGTCGGGCCGCAGGCGAAGGTCGACGCGATAGATCATGCCCTCGGCGGTGTAGGTGGCCAGAAGTGAAGTGAGGCCGTTGGAGAGCTTCTTAAAAAACTCCTTGTTGGTGAGGACAGCGGGCCCGGTGGTCTCGCCGGGGCCCTCGTAGATGAACATCAGGTCGATGTCGGAGCTGTAGTTGAGCTCGCGTCCGCCGAGCTTTCCGAGGGCGAGGACTGAGAAGCCGCACGGGTCCCCGGCGGCGGTCATCGGCTGGCCGTGACGGTGGACGAGGGAACTCTGAATGCGCCTGAGCGCGGCTTCGATGACGGCATCGGCGATGTTGGAGAGCTCTTCGGTGATTTCTGGCAGAGCGGCGAAGCCGAGGACATCGCGAAGGAGGACGCGCAGAATCTGCGATCGGCGGAAGGTGGCCAGCACGAGGGCTTCCTCGTCCGGGGCGGCGCGTTCGAGAAGCGGCCACAACTCCGCCGCAAGCTCTTCTTCGCGGCAGACCCGGTGGAGGGTGCCCGCCTGCAAGGTGTTGATGAGCCAGCCGGGATGCTGGAGCAGTTCGTCGGAGAGGAAGTTCGACGAGGAGAAGACGGCGATGAGGGCTTGCAAGCCGAATGGCGTATAGGAGAGCTGCTGAAACTCGGCTTGGCGCCCGGCGCAGAACGTCTCGAGGCGGCGGATGGCGGATTCCGGGTCGGCCGACTGGCTGAGGAGGATTTTGAGGCCCTGGCGGAGGTCGGGAGGGATGAACTGCTGGAGGTGATCGAGCGCGCTCAACGGCTGCGCCGTTCCATCGGAGCGGGCACTCATGCTTTTTGATCTGCCAGGGCAATTATATCGCCCATGCGGATCAGGCCGGGCTGGAGGACGGCGGCATAGAAGCCACCCATGGCCCAGCGGGGGGAGGAGGCGTCGCCCGCCTTGCAGAGTTCATCGTAGAGCCGCTTTTGGATGGGGTCGTGGGGATCGGAGTTGTAGGGATCGAGGTTGGCGCAGGGGCGGCGGAGGGTGGTGAGTTCGAGCACGGCGCCGCCGGCCAGGAAGCGCTGGCCGGCGCGAAGCCGGCGGAAGTCCAGACCTTCAATGGTCAGGTTCTCGCCAAGGGCGCCTGGGCCGATGGGGTAGCCGGCGGCGGCGAGTTCGGCGATGTCTTCGGCGGAAACGAGCAGGAGGGCCTTGGCTGGTCCGCCGTGGTATTTGCGATTGCGTTGGACGTCGCCTTCCAGCCCGAGGGGGCCGGCCCAGGCTTCGCTTACGGCGAACTTGGGCAGGCCCCCTTTCGAGATCGAGAGCTGCGCGATCCGGCCCTGCATCAGATGTCGTAGTAGAGGGCGAATTCGTACGGGTGCGGGCGGAGCCTGACGGCGTCGGCTTCGCTCTTGCGCTTGTAGCTGATGAAGGTTTCCAACAGTTCGTCGGTGAAGACGTCACCCTTGAGAAGGAAGGCGTGGTCTTCCTCGAGGCACGTGAGGGCTTCCTCAAGCGAAGCCGGCATCGAGGGGATGCCCTTGGCCTCTTCGGGCGACAGGTCGTAGATGTCCTTGTCGAGAGGTTCGCCGGGGTCGATGCGGTTGAGGACGCCGTCCAGACCGGCCATCAGCATGGCGGAGAAGCAGAGGTAGGGATTCGACGAGGGGTCGGGCGGGCGAAACTCGATCCGCTTGGACTTGGGACTGGCCGAATACATCGGGATGCGGACGGCGGCAGAGCGGTTCCGGCGCGAGTAGGCGAGGTTGACCGGAGCTTCGTAGCCCGGAACAAGGCGCTTGTAGCTGTTGGTCGTGGGGGCGATGATGGCGGAGAGCGCGCGGGCGTGTTTGAGCAGGCCGCCGATGTACCAGAGGGCCATCTGGCTGAGTCCGGCGTAGCCGTCGCCGGCGAACAGCGGCTGGCGGTCCTTCCAGAGCGACTGATGGCAATGCATGCCGCTGCCGTTGTCGCCGAACAGCGGTTTCGGCATGAAGGTGACGGTCTTGCCGTGGCGGTTGGCGACGTTGCGGATGCAGTACTTGTACAGCATCATGTTGTCGGCCGATTTGACGAGGGTGTCAAAGCGCTGGTCGATTTCGCACTGGCCGGCGGTGGCGACTTCGTGGTGGTGGCACTCGATCTCGAGGCCGACCGAGAGCATCACGGAGACCATTTCGGCGCGCAGGTCCTGGTAGTGGTCCGTCGGAGGGAGCGGGAAATAGCCTTCCTTGTAGCGGGGGCGGTAGCCAAGGTTGTTGGTCTCGCGGCCGGAGTTCCAGCGGCCTTCCTCGGCGTCGATGAAGTAGAAGCCGGAGTTGTAGTTCTGGTCGAAACGGATGTTGTCGAAAATGAAGAACTCGGCTTCGGCGCCGAAGTAGGCGGTGTCGGCGATGCCGCTGTTTTTCAGGTAGAGTTCGGCTTTCTGGGCGATGTAGCGGGGGTCGCGGTCGTAGCTCTGGCGAGTGATCGGGTCGATGACCGTGCAGACCATGCAGAGCGTCGGGGTCTTGAAGAACGGGTCCATGTAGGCGGTCTTGGGGTCGGGAATGAGAAGCATGTCGCTCTCATTGATGGCCGCCCAACCGCGAATGCTCGAGCCGTCGATTCCGAAACCCTCTTCAAAGCTGGATTCGGAGAGCTGGCCGATGGGGTAGGAGACGTGCTGGCTGAGGCCAGGCAGGTCGGTGAACCGGAGGTCTACCTGCTCAGCGGCGTTGGCTTTGGCGAAATCGAGAACTTCTTTGGGTGTCATGGCTGAGTCTCTTCACATACATTACCTTCAAGAGGTTCCGCAGCTTCATCAATTCCTCAAACCAGCCCGATAAAAAAATGCGATAGGCAAAGTCGGCTCAAACGCTGGAGTAGGCGGTGCGGCCGTTGGATAATGGGCGGACAAGAGACCTGCTCATTCGCAGCCGCGAGCCGCCTTCCGAACGGTGGCTCAAGGTCTTTTCGCCGGTCCTCCCCGCTCGCCGCTCTCCATGTTCGAGAGGAGTCGAAGCCAAGAAATCAACCAGGAGTGTCGATGTCTAACCCGTTGCAAGACTTTCTCATGCTTCACTACTCGGAACTCGAGGAACTGAACCTGCACGCCAAGGAACAGCGGAAGAACCGCGTGCCGGCGGAGACGGTTCAGGAGGAGCGCCTCAAGTACCTC
>JACADU010000127.1 GCA_013388415.1 Bryobacteraceae bacterium | reverse complement strand
TTGATGCCGGTCTCTTCCATGATGGCCTTGCCGCCGGTGAGGATGGCGATGTCCTCGAGCATGGCCTTGCGGCGGTCGCCGAAGCCGGGGGCCTTCACGGCGCAGGTATTCAGCGTGCCGCGCAGCTTGTTCACGACGAGAGTCGCCAAGGCTTCGCCTTCGACTTCCTCGGCGATGATCAGCAGCGGACGGCCGGACCGGGCGATCTGCTCGAGCAGAGGCAGAAGGTCCTTCATGTTGCTGATCTTCTTCTCGTGGATGAGAATGTAGGGCTCTTCGAGCACCGCTTCCATGCGGTCGGCGTCGGTGATGAAGTAAGGCGAGAGATAGCCGCGGTCGAACTGCATGCCTTCGACGGTCTGCAATTCGGTGTGCATGGTCTTGGACTCCTCGACCGTGATGACGCCGTCCTTGCCGACCTTCTTCATTGCTTCGGCGATCGTGTTGCCGATCTCGGTGTCGCCGTTGGCGGAGATGGTGCCGACCTGCGCGATGGCGTCGCCGCTGACCGGCTTGGAGGCCTTTTCGATCTCCTCAACGACCTTCTCGACGGCCTTTTCGATGCCGCGCTTCAGCGCCATGGGGTTGGCTCCGGCGGCAACAGCCTTCACGCCCTCGCGGAAGATGGACTGGGCCAGAATGGTGGCCGTTGTCGTGCCGTCGCCGGCGACGTCGGAGGTCTTCGATGCCACCTCGCGCACCATCTGCGCGCCCATGTTCTCGAGCGGATCCTTCAGCTCGATCTCCTTGGCGACGGTCACGCCGTCCTTGGTGATCGTCGGGCCGCCAAATTTCTTTTCAATCACGACATTGCGGCCCTTGGGGCCGAGCGTGACCTTGACGGCGTCGGCCAACTGGTTGACGCCGCGCATAATCGCCTGGCGGGAACCCTCGCCGTAGATGATGTTTTTCGCTGCCATCTGTATCTCTCCTTAGAGTGAAACCTTCGTTGCGATGTTTACTTGGCGGCGTTTTCGAGCACGCCGAGAACCTCGTCCTCGCGGAGGATCAGAAGTTCCTCGCCATCCAACTTGATGTCGCTGCCAGAGTACTTGCCGAACAGGATTTTGTCGCCGACTTTGACGTCGAGCGGAGTGATGCTGCCATCCTCCTGGCGCTTGCCGCGTCCGGCGGCGACGACTTCACCCTGCTGGGGTTTTTCCTTCGCCGAGTCAGGGATGATGATGCCATTCAGCATCGTTTCCTGCTCCTCGAGCCGGCGAACAACCAGCCGGTCGTAGAGGGGGCGGATCTGAGCCATGTTTGTCAAAACCTCCGTGGTTTTGTGGTGTGGAGTTGGGATTTGAGATCCAGTCCGGAAGAGCACCGGACACCGCACTATTATTAGCACACTCTGGCGATGAGTGACAATATGCGTCTGTAAGTGATTGATACCAAATAGAATATTGTGGTTGACCTCGGCGGCTGAAACTGAGCTGGGGTCAATGGAAACGGCTCGGAGGCAAGAAATCTTAGTCTATCTTGCTAAATCCTGCGGCGTCGCCGCCCCTGGTATCCTGAGGATGTCATGCTCCGGCGAGCCCGCTGGATTCTGCTCGTCGCCATCCTCGTCCTGGCCACTTTCACGACGCGGCTGTTCCTGACCCAGCGGCAGGCGATGCGCGAGGCGCGGCCCAAGCTGAGCGCGGCGCTCCCCTCAAATACAACGGCCGCCGGCATTTTGTTTGAACACGAGATCGCCTCCGGGGGCAAGACGAAAGCGCTGGTACGGGCGCGCAATTTCCGGCAGATCAAAGAACCCAACGTTTTCCTGCTCGAGGGTCTCGAGATGGAGATCAACGACGAGACGGGGTCGAGCTATCACCTGGTCAAGAGCCAGAGCGCGGTGTTCGACATTCCTCAGGGCTCGATGTTCAGCGAGGGCGAGGCGGAGATCACGATGAACCTGCCTCGTCAGGGCGAACCCGCGCGGCCGCCGCTGAGAATCCGCGCCAGCGGGATGACCTTCGACAGCCAAACTTCGCGCGTCTCCACCGGGCAGAAGGCGGCGTTCGAGTTTGACGGAGGGCGGGGCGAGGCGCTCGGCGCCATGTACGATCCCAACACGCATGAACTCGGCATGCATGCGGATGTTCGCCTGGAGTGGGAGGGCCGCAATGGCGGTTCGCCCATGCAGGTGGAAGCGAGCAAGCTGATCTGGCGTGAAACCGGCGACGAGATCTACCTGTCGGCGCCCTCGAAGCTGACGCGGGCGGCTTTCACGCTGGAGGCAGAGAAGGACAGTATCGTCATCCTGAGGGATGGCGGGATTGAACGGCTGGAAGCGCGCCAGGCGCACGGCTCAGACCGGCCGCCGGGCCGCAGAATCGAGTATCAGGCAGGCTTCCTGATCGTCCACTTCACAGGCAATTCGCAGGTGAGCAAGGTGGAAGCCTCGGAACCGGCCAGACTGGTTTCGACGAACGCGGCGAGCGCGACCACCATCACGGGAGAGCGAATCGACCTCGAGTTCGACACCAGCAAGCCGGAGAGCGTTCTCCGCCGCGCTCAAGCGCATGGCAAGGCGCAGGTGGAGGCGAGAGACCTGAAGCAAGGCGCGATCCGGTATCTCCGCAGCGAGACGGTCGAGATGACCATGCGCCCGGGCGGGGAGGAGATCCAGGAGGTCGCGACCCATGCGCCGGGCGAGGCCGAATTTGTCCCCGCCAAGCCGGCGGACAAACGGCGCCTGGTGAATGGGGAGCGGATGAGCTTCACCTATGGCCCCGCCAATGCGTTGGAGAAGGTTCGTGTGGTCGAGGCCGTCACCCGCACTTTTACTCCTCCAAAACCGGGCGGCAAGGACAAGAAGACGAGCGTCGCGATTACCCGCAGCCGGGACCTGGAAGCCTATTTCGACCCGCAGACCGGCCAGATGACCAATCTCGAACAGTGGCAGAACTTTCAGTACGAAGAGGGGCCGCGCCGCGCTGTGGCCGAACGAGCCATCCTGGACAACCAGCGAGAGATCATCACGCTGCGGGATCAGGCGAGAATCTGGGACGAGACCGGCTCGACCTCGGCGAAGGAAATCGTCCTCGAGCAGGCCACGGGCAACATGATCGCGCTTGGAGACGTGAACTCCACGCGGCTGCCAGAGAAAAAGCAGAGCGCCGCCGGCATGCTATCGCCTGGGGAGGCGACGCAGGCCAAGGCGGGCCGCATGAGCGTCAGTGACGACAGCCGGAAGATTCTCTACGAGGAACAGGCGGTGTTGTGGCAGGGCGCGCGCAGAATCGAAGGCCGCACCATCGTCATCGACCGCGCCGCGCAGACCCTGGAGGCGCGCGGCAACGTCGTGACGCAGATGCCGGAGCAGGCGCCGAAAACCGCTTTCACGGTGGTGCGCGCCGATTCCCTGCACTATTCGGACAAGACGAAGCAGGCCTTCTACCGGGGCGGTCCTCAGGGCAAAGTGGTGCTGGAGCGGCCGGCGCTGAATGTCAGTTCCAGAACTCTCCGCGCGTGGTTCATGACCGTGCCCAAGAAGGGCGGCGGCGAGGAAACCCAACTCGACAGGATGCTCTGTGAAGGCGACGTCCGGATGAGCGGGAACCGCAACGGCCGCAGCAGGAACGGAGAAGCCGAGACGGCGGAGTACTACCCGTCGGAGGAGCGTCTGGAGTTGTACGGCGGCAACCCCATGGTGAACGACTCGGCGCGCGGGATTTCCCGCGGCGCGAGGATCACCTGGCTGGCCAGAGAAGACCGGCTGATCGTGGATAATACGGGTAGTGGCCTTGCCGTCAGCCGCATCAAAGACAACAAGAAGAAATGACTGGTCGTGTTTGAGCCGATGATTTGGCGCTGCAGAGGAGCGAGGTTCTGTGCTGGAGGATGAGACCGCATCGCATCCTATGGCTTTCCAGATGTAGGAGGGCTACCTCTTAGTGGCGAGATGGTGCCGGTAACCACGCCGCAAGCACTACGAACATCGGTGGAGCAATCAGGAAGATTGCGGTCTGAGGTGCGCGGAAGACGGCGAACAGCCCGAAGGCAGCCACCACACAGCCGAGTAATCCGATCGCGCGCAAGCCCCAACCAGCCGCTCCATCAAGCGGCCCCAAAACCCTAGCGGCAAGGACAAGCAGGCCGCTTGCGAGCATGAACGCCGCACCTGCACCGGACATCGCAGGCACAGCCGCAACGAAAATGATCCAGGCGCTCAGCAAGGCGCGTGCTGGCCGTCTCCGGAACGCGCCTGAGATCCCCGTCAACAAGGCAAGCAGTATTCCGCCATGAACGAAGGTCAAACGGGCTAAGGCGCGCCACTTGGTCTCGGGAGTGACCGAAACGGAACTGCACCCGCCTTTCTGTGGGGTTGTCAAATTGATTCGACTGGGAGCGCCCCAGCGAACACATGGATCGAGTAGCTGGCCCAGCGTCCTGCCCGCTGTCCAGACGACAAGTGGTATTGATATTAAACCAGCCGTCATTGCGAGCAAAATCGCACGAGAGCGCATGTTGTATCGTTTATCCAGTCGATCTATCCTCCAAGAGAGTCGCGAGTTTTAGTTCGTGACCCTGACAATTTCGTTGTGATGAGTGAGCAACGCTCGGCAAAGCCCTGGTCCCCATGCTACGGTTGTCCCGTATCCGTACAAGTACCCATCTGACATACCGGAGGCGCTGACTGGATCGTAATCGAGGTACATCGGAGCAAACGGGCTGCACGGTGGGAAATACTGGTTCATGAGATGAGTACCCCCCGTCCATCCAGCATAGGTGAGGCAGTTTGGGTCTGAGCCGCCAAGGACCTCGCCATTCCAGCGGGAAAGGAGTTCCCAGCCGGTCAACGTCAACCACCAATCAGCATAACCCGAACCGGCGCTATCTTTTCGTGCGCAAGACGCGCCGTCCCACCACCAACTCACATAGGCCTTGGCGTAGTTGACTTCCAGGCCAATTGGATCGGTCCACCACATTCTGTAGTACCCATAACTCCATTGCCAAAAGCCTGAGTCCAGTGGTGAAAACGGCCTAGTTCCGATCTGCCGGCCAGGGCCGTTGCCATCGCTAATGCGCACCGGCGTGCCGACTTCGAAGGCCGCCTCGCAATAGTGTTTGGTTGAATCGGGTTCGTCCCGTTTGAACACCGGCGGATCAAGTTGGTGCCAATGAAGCACCTTCTTGCCCGGAGGGAGTTCAAATCTAAACGTGCAGCCCTCGGGGATGGAGAGGGTCTTTCCACCGCCCAGGAGGATTGGCTTGCTAGCCCTGATGTGCCCCCGCAATACGACCACTCTCGCGTCGAGGAGGGGCGGCTCGATCTGGGTTTGACTGCCTGCAACGCTTGATGGCGTCTGCGCCAGAGCAAGTTGGGAAACCAAAAGAGCGCAGGTTGACATGCATGATAAGGATATTCCCGACATTATTCTCGACCTCGATAATTGATCTAGTAAACTCTGGTTATCTTCTATTGGTGGAATAGTACTCGCTCCCCAAAGCTCTGTCAAGAGAATTCCAATGAATTACGAATTACAGTCCAGCGGCTCCGATCTCGTACCCTGAAAAGTGGAGGAAACAGATTGCCGCAAAGGAGGTTGTCCATGCGCAAAATCAGAGAAGTTCTCAGAATTCAACCACTCGGACTGTCACAGCCACAGATCGCCCGGGGTTGTTTGGCCGGCCTAATTCCACAGGGCTCCATGGTTTAGTGATGGCGAAGCGAAGATAAAGATAAACAGCAAGGCGTCGGGATAATGCGCAGCCAGGACCTCGAGGCACACTTCGACCCCAACATCGGCCAGATGACCGGCCTCGAACAATGGCAGAACTTCCAGTATGAGGAGACCGCGCCGCGCGGTGGCCGAGCGCACCATCCTCGACAACCAGCGCGAGATCATCACCCTGCTGGAGAGGGCGAGCATGTGAGACGAAACCGGCGCTATGAGGGCCAAGGAGATCGTTCTCGAGCGGGCGGCCGGCAACATGATCGCTTTGGGCGACGTGAACTCCACCCGCTTACCGGAAAGGAAGCAGACGGCAACCGGCAGGCTTTCATCGGGCGAGGAGCAGGCCCTAAAGACCACTTTCACCGTGGTTCGCGCCGATTCGATGAGCTTTTCAGACAAAACCAAACAGGCTTACTATCAGGGTGATTCGCAGGGCAAAGTCGTGCTTGAGAGGCCTGCGCTCAACGTCAACTCGAAGACACTGCGCGCCTGGTTCGTCAACGTCCCCAGGAAGGGCGGGGGCGAGGAACCCCATCTCGCGAAAATGCTTTGCGAGGGCGATGTCAAGATGGCCGGCAGCCGCGCCGGGCGGAGTAGAAACGGCGAGTCCCTGACGGCAGAGTACGATCCGGACGAAGAAGGGCTGGAACTCTACGGCGGAAATCCGATGGTCAGCGGCTCGGCGCGCGGGATTTCCCGCGGCGCGAGGATCACCTGGCTGGCCAGAGAAGACCGGCTGATCGTGGATAATACGGGTAGTGGCCTTGCCGTCAGCCGCATCAAAGACAACAAACGGAAGTAACTCCGAGCGGCGCGGTGTTCTTCTGGTCGAGGAGATCTCCAAAGTTTACAGAG
>JACADU010000104.1 GCA_013388415.1 Bryobacteraceae bacterium | reverse complement strand
TTCAAGTCCTGCAGGGCCCACCATTTTCGGCCAGCGATTCGGAAGGAGCATCTTCCGAATAGCGCGTCCTGGGCTGTGCCGTTCAGTTCGTATCGCCGCAGTGGGCACTCTGTTGCCGCGCTGCATCGCGGCGCTGATCCTGATCATCGTTGTAGCTCAGTCTGTCGAAGCCGCCTGGACCGCTTCGCTATAATCGCACGAGCGAGGAATGCGCACAGCAGCTCTGACCGCGCTGTTTACGATCCTGCTCGCCCCATGCATGGCGGCGCGGCAACCGGCGCCGATTGAGGAGCCAAGGATCGAGAATCCGCAGCCTCAACGAGTGCAGGACCTGCCTCCACCGCCCGGGCGGCTCCTTGAAATGCCCAAGGAGATGGTGGAGGACCGCGTCCCCGCGGAAGGTCCGGCCAAGCTCTCCAAACAGCAGGTCATGCGGTCGGTCCTCGGATTCGTCATCCTGCTCGTGCTCGCTTACCTGGCAGGGCACCCAAAGCTGACCGCGCTCGAGGATCGTCTGCACGTCGGCGCCTCCACGATAACGGGCTTCATGTTTGTGCTGCTGGGGTTGCTCGCGGCGACCGGATCGGTCCAGGTGCTCACAAGCGCAGTCATTCAGGCTGTCGGGCCTGTGGTGCCGTTCTGTCTTGGCTGGTACGGTTTCAGGCACGGTTTTGGGTACGACCATGAACTGTTGTTGAAGCCGCCGGCGGGGACGGGGGTTCTGGCGTCGGCGTTCTTCCCGAGCATCCTTGCGCTGGGAGGAGCGGTGGCGGTCGTGGCCGTGAATGCCCCGGGCTTGCTCGCCGACAGAGCAGTCTGGCGCGACCTGATCGTGTTCGGCCTTGCCTGCGGCATGACCGCGCTCGCTCCGGTACAACGAATCGAGCGGCTGATGGCAGGGCGGATTCCAAAGGGGCGGTTGGAGGGCTTCGTAAAGATGGAACACCTCGCCGGGATCGCATTGTTGATGCTCCTGGCGGTCTATTTCCGGCCGGAGGGCGTGTTGGTGGGGTGGCAGTTGCCCGAATCGGCTTGGTTGTTTATTGTTTTCGGGCTTGGCTCATCGGCGGGAATTCTAGCTTGGTCGCTCTTCCGGGCGACGCCGGCGGGTCCCCCGTTCATCGTGATTTTGCTTGGTTCGATTGCCTTGTGCTCAGGCATGGCCAGCTTTCTGCGGATCGCGGTCGTGCCCGTCTGCTTCATCGCAGGGCTGATCGTCGCAGGGTTGCCGGGATCGAGCAGGGACCAGGTGCGGGCGGTGCTTGATCGAATGCAGCGGCCGATCCTCCTTGTTTTGTTGGTGATCGCAGGCGCGCTCTGGCAGCCCTCGGCGTGGCAAGGGTGGGTATTGCTTGGCGTTTTCCTGATTGCCAGACTCGCCGGAAACCGGCTGGCGATCGGATTCCTGGGCCGTTGGATGCCCGGCGAGCTCAGCGTGGAGGAGAGGAGAGCGCTCAGCTACACACCGACGGGCGCGTTTTCGATCGCAATCGTTCTCAGCGCCCGGGACCTCTATCCGGATTCGCATGTCCCATACACGCTGACCGCAGTCATCATGGGAGCTCTGCTTGGCGAATTTTTGCTTCAGTGGCTGTACTGGAGGCGGGCCAAAACCGCGGCGGAGGCGGCTCCATGACGCACCTGCTGTTCCTCCTGATTCTGGGCCTGCTGATGCACGGCGCGCGTTCCTACGCGCCAGCCGCCGGCATGGGAGGGAGTCCGGGCGAAACAGTGCTTGGAGCCGGATTCCTGCTGCTGGCAGCGTATCTTTCGGGCGCTCTGTTCAAGCAGCTCAGACTGCCCAAACTGACCGGCTATCTGGTCTGTGGCATGATTGCCGGCCCGGAAATTCTCGGCTTCGTCACCGAGGGGATGCTGGCCAATCTCAAGATTTTCAACGGTCTGGCGACAGCGTTGATTGCCCTCAGCGCCGGCACGGAACTGGAGATCCAGGCGCTGCGGCCCTTGTTCCGGACGATTCGCCGGATCACCCTCGTAGGGATTCTCGGCACGATCGCGATCCTCAGCGTCTCGATTTACCTTCTCAGAGGGCTGCTCCCTTTCATGAACGGGTTGGATGCGATGCAACTCGGAGTGATTTCGATCGTCCTTGGGGTGGTGCTTGCCGCCCAGTCGCCGGCGGTCGTGGTCGCGCTGCGGAAGGAGATGGAAGCGGAAGGCCCGCTGACGCGGACTGTCTTGGGGCTCGTGGTCGTGGCGGAGATGGTCGTCGTGCTGCTCTACACCGTCTTCTCCGTCGTTGCCAAAGCGGTTCTCGGGGGAGGCGGCACGTGGAGCGAGAGCCTGGTTCATATGGCCGTTGAGATTCCGGGTTCGCTCGCCACCGGCGCTGTCATCGGCTGGATAATCGCCTTCTTCATGCGGCGTGTCGAGAATGAGGGCGCGCTGTTTATCGTGACGCTCGGGTTCCTGATCGCGGAGGTTGGGAGCCGTCTGGGATTCGATATTCTGCTGGTGGCATTGGCTGCCGGCGTGATCGTTCAGAACTGCACGGGGCAAGTACACCGTCTGCACGCCGACGTGGAAGCGGGTTCCCTGCCCGTCTTCGTGACGTTTTTCTCGGTGGCAGGCGCGTCGCTCCACCTTTCCGCGCTCGCCTCGCTCATGGCGCCGGTGCTCATCTTCGTGGCGGTTCGCGCGGCCAGTTACCTTGCGGGCGGATACTTGGGCGCGCGGCTGGCGGGTTCGCCGGACGTCGTTCGCAAGTACGCCGGATTCGGCATGCTTCCGCAGGCAGGATTGGCGTTGTCTCTGGCGATCCTGTTCACAAAGCAGTTCCCACTGCTCGGCGACGCCGCCGGCGCGCTGATCTTTGGCGTTGTCACGTTGAACGAACTGATCTCCCCTGTGCTCTACCGCTGGGCTCTTGTCCGCTCCGGCGAAGCTTCCTCGAAGATGGATGCCCCGCTGGAGCAAATTGCTCCCGAGGAAGGGGCCGAAACGGCTTAGAGAGCTTCTAGAACTCGAAGGCAATGCCCGCCGCGGGAATGATCGGGAAGACGCGCTGAAAAGTCAGGCTCACGCGCCCCGTCCGGGGGTCGATCGAATCGACGCTGGCCAGCCGGAGATTCCTGTGATTTGTGAGGTTGACGACTTCCGCATACAGCGTGAACTTCCAGCGGTCCCGGATCCAGCTCTGGCTCCAGCGGACGTCGGCTCGCCGGTAGGAGGGCACACGCAGATCGTTTCGCGTCGCGGCCAGGAAGTACGCGCCACTCGCTTCCTGCCGGAAAAAGCCGGGGATGGGTTGCCCGCTGCCATAGGCCCACCGGCCGCTCACCATGCTTCCCGGCCGAAGACGGTAGCTCATGGCGGCGCCGGCGGTATGGCGCTGATCGTCGTCGCTCCAGTAATGGACGTTCAAAACTCCGTCTCGGCCCCGCGCCACCCCATAGCCGTAGGAGAGCCAGCCGGAGAGCCGGCTGGCCGAACGCAACTGGAGCACAGCATTCAATCCTCGCGCATAGGCGCGGACTGAGTTGTAGTAGGGCGCTGCGAACTGCGGAAGGACGACGCGCCCGTCAACCATCCGCCCCTCGAGGCCGGGGCGCGCGATCCGGTCGCGCTCCGTCCGCTGGTAACCTTCAACCCGGAACCGCATCGAGGGCCCGAACCGGCGTTCGATGCCCAGCAGGAACTGGCTACTCCGTTCCGCCAACAGCCATGCGCCGCCGGACGCTGAAGTAATCGCGGAAATGTCGGGGTATTGGGTGTATTGCCCGAAACCGGCCTGAACGCTCCATCCGCGAGCGAACCGGAGACTGGCTCCTGCCGTGGGTGAAACCGCTGTCGGCACGCCAAGTTCCATGCCGTCACCGCGCAGCCCGGCGGTGAGGCTGAGCGGGCCGCGCGACCACCGGTTCTGGGCGAAGAAGCCCTGCCGCCAGGCCTTCCCGTTCCAGGAGTCCTGTGAGCGGATCACTGTGGGCGAGTTGTACTGCCGGATGGCCCCGCTGCCGCGGATTCGGCGGGCGCTGAATCCCGCTTCAAGGATGCTTCCGGCCCCCCACGCCTGCGCGACACCGCTCTGCACAACCCACTCGCCGTAGCTGCCGGTTCCGAGCTCAAGATTGTCCCGGTTCAGATTGTCAAAGCGCTCGTCAATCCAGGCGCCCTGAGTCTGGACGGTTGTTCTGGAGGCCGGCGACCAGTCCCAGGCGGCGCGGCCGAGATTGCTTCTGAACTCGCCGTCGACGAGCGTGTTGAGCCCGGGGCGTTGCTTGCTGGTTTCGCGGTCGTAGTCCGCTTTGCCGCCAAGCCCGTGGATTGTGAAGGCATGCCTCTGGCCGGCACGATAGGTCACGCGCCCCTGAGCGTCGAAGAAGCCGACCGCCTGTGTAGTGTCATCGGTGAGCCGCCGGGTGATGTACTGCGCATAGCTTTGCCTGACGCCGGCAAGCCAGGTCCCGCGGCCTCGGGCGAATGGCGATTCGGCTTGCACGCCGGCGTGGACCATGCCCGCCGTGGCGCGAACGGTTCGTTTCTGACGAGAGCCTTCGCGTCCCCGAACGTCCAGCACTGCGCCGGCGCGGTCCCCGTAGCGCGCCGGGTAAGCCGCGGGAAGAACGGCGAGATCCTCGATCATGTCACCGTTCAGATTCGACATCGACCCCGAATCGCGAATGCCCTGCATCGTGTGATAGGGCGCGTGCAGCAGGAGCCCGTCCAGGTAGATGCCAACTTGAGACACGGCCGCCCCGAAGACGGAGAACTGGCTGTAGTAGTCGTTGTTGGCCACAACGCCAGGCAGGCTTTGCGCCGCTCGCAATGGATCATCCATCAGCACCGAGCTGAGGTTTCTCAGCTCCGTGCCTGTCAGCGACCACGCGGCCGAATCCGCCGCCTGCGGCACTTCAAACCGGTCCGCCTTCACCTCCAGCGACTCGCGCCGAGTCAGGTTGTCGGGAACCAGGCGGAACTCGATCTCGACCGGGTCGCCGCCGAGCTGAATGCTCCGCTCCTCGACCCGGTATCCGACAGTCTCGGCGCGCAGCAAGAACTGGCCTTCTGCAAGTCCCTGAAAAATGAAAGAGCCTTCACCCGCGGTCTCCGCAATCTGCCGCGACCCGAGAATGAGGACTCTGGCCCGCGCCAGTGGCTCGCCGCTCAGCCCGTCGATCACCTTTCCCCGAATCTCACCAGCTTGAAGAGCCGAGGCAATCAGCAGCAGTGACAACCACACCATCATCGACAGTGTATGTCTGCGGGATCCTGACGGGGCTCTCCCTCGAGCATCGAAGAAAGAGCGAAACAAACCTTCCGCTCGCACTTTGTTCACATTTTGCTTTGTCGCTCGTTGATACGGTTGAAAGCGAGGAAGGAACAGTGGACGAGAAGATCGCAATCGTGATGGTGATGGTGACGCTAGCCTTCGGTCTGGTTTCGATCATGCGGATGGCGTTGGAACACATGGGGCGCGCGAAAACCTTGAGGGTCCAGAGCGACCTGTACAACCGGCTGATCGACAAGTTCGGTACGAGCAATGAACTACTGGCGTATTTGCAGAGCGAGGCGGGACAGCAGTTGTTCAGGACGCCCGCTACAACATCGCTTGGCACCTACGGGAGGATCATGAATGCCGTGCAGTACGGAGCGATCGCGGTTGTCGTTGGCGCGGGGATCCTCGCTATCGGCAGCGCCTTCAAAGGCACGGAAGCCGCTGATGTCACCTTCGTTTTCGGCTGGTTGGCTATTACCATCGGCGCGGCGCTGCTCGTGTCGTCGATTCTGAGTTTTGCGCTGTCGAGGAAGTTCGGCCTGATCAACGGCGAATCCAAGCAAAAGCAGGCGGGAAACTGAGGGTTGGCTGTGATAGAGAGTTGGGTTCCCGGTCTGGCGCTCCCGGTTGCAGATGCAGCCGGGGGCGCCCAGCCGCGCACGTCGATAGATGAGGCCCAATTCCAGGTCTTCTACGATCACACGGCCCGTTCGTTGAAGGTGTACCTGCTTCGATTGGTGTCGAATGCGGCTCTGGCGGACGACCTGCTCCAGGAGGCCTATTTCCGGTTCCTGCGCGCGGACGTTCCCGGCATGGACGAAGCGGGGAGGAAGAACTATCTCTTCCGGGTCGCCACCAATCTTGCGCGCGACCAATTCCGCAGAAAGAAGTTCGAAGCTGTGCCGATCGAAGGGCGCGACCGCGCGGTTGAATCGGCTCCGGCGTGGCTGGCGGCGGATGTGAGCCGTGTGCTCGAACAGATCGAGCCTCGGGAGCGGGAGATAGTCCTTCTGGCCTATGTGGAGGGGGCGAGTCACCGGGAGATTGCCGCGGTGACCGGATTGAAGGAGGCCAGCGTTCGCCCCGTGCTGTTTCGCATCAGGCAGAAGCTGGCCGAGATACTGAAGAAGCGGGGTTTTCAGCCGAAGGAGGGTGCATGATCTGCGAGCGCGAATCCGAAGCGGTGGCGGCAAGACTGAAGGGCGAGTGGCCGGCAGAGTTGAAGGCGCACGTCGCGCAGTGCCTTCATTGCCAGGACGCGCTGCTGGTCGCGGCTCTCCTGACCGAGACCGCGGAGAAGGAGAGAGTCGAGGTTCCTGCGGCGGGACTGGTGTGGTTCAAGTCGCAACTCCGCCTGAAGCGGGAGGCCGTGGAGCGCGCCGAGCGGCCGCTGGTGTGGGGCCAGCGGGCGGCAGCCGTCATCGCCGGTGCGGGAGTGGTGTGGGCGGCGTCATGGGCCATGGACACCAGCGCCTCGCTGGCCGTCGCATTGATCGGCAGTTGCATAGTGTTGGGGCTCACGGCCGGCGGATTGCTGTTGGCCGCCCGCGAACGAGAGTAGACCGCGGCCCGGCTCCCACTGTCGATAATGGGAGTCAGACCGCCATGTTCAACTTCACATTCCACAATCCGACCCGCATTCATTTCGGCAAGGGCCAGATCTCAGCGATCTCGCCGGAAATCCCCGCCAAAGCAAAAGTCTTGCTGACCTATGGGGGCGGCAGCATCCGGCAGAACGGCGTCTTTGAGCAAGCACTGAGGGCCCTCAAGGGCCACACCGTGCTTGAGTTTGGCGGAATCGAGCCGAACCCCGAATTCGAAACCCTGATGGAAGCGGTCAGGTTCGCACGGAAGGAGAAGGTCGATTTCCTGCTCGCCGCCGGCGGCGGCTCGGTGCTTGACGGGACGAAGTACATCGCCGCGGCGATTCCGTTCAAGGGCGATCCCTGGGACATCTGCCGCAAGGGCGCGCAAGTCAAGCGGGCCATTCCGCTCGGTACGATTCTCACGCTGCCCGCGACGGGCTCGGAGTCCAATCCGTTTGCCGTGATCAGCAGGGCGGAGACAAGCGAGAAACTGGCCTTTTCCTCGGACCATTGCTACCCCAAGTTCGCAGTGCTCGATCCGGAGACGACCTTCAGCCTGCCGGCGCGGCAGGTGGCCAACGGCGTGGTCGACGCCTTCGTTCACACGATGGAGCAGTACTTGACGTATCCGGCGAACGCACCGCTTCAGGACCGGTTTGCGGAGTCCATTCTCCAAACGTTGATCGAAGTTGGACCGAAGACGCTGGCAGCGCCCTCCGATTACGACCTGCGGGCGACTTTCGTCTGGTCAGCCACGATGGCGCTGAACGGATTGATCGGCGCGGGGGTGCCGCAGGATTGGGCGACGCACATGATCGGCCACGAGCTGACGGCGCTCTACGGCATCGATCACGCGCGTACGCTGGCGGTTGTGCTGCCTCATCTGCTGCGGGTCCGCAAGGAGCAGAAGCGCGAGAAACTGCTACAGTTCGCATCGCGGGTTTGGGGGGTCCAGAAGGGCGAGGACGGCGAAAGGATCGAGAAAGCTATCCGGAAGATGGAGAAGTTCTTCGAGAGCTTGGGGGTTCCAACGCGCCTGAGCGCGCATCCCGGCGTGGAAAGCGATACGCCCGCGATTGTGGCTTCCAGACTCAAGAGCCGCGGGTTCACGAAGCTTGGCGAGCGGCAGGATGTCACGCCCCCGGTGGTCGAGCGGACGCTTGCGCTCAGCCTCGCCGCTGCTTAGCGGGGCGCGCGGCTTCTCACAGGCGGTAAACGGTCAAGTTCTGTTGAGTCGTGGAGCGCCACTCGCCGAGCGGCGGCGCGCCAAGCCGCTGGAACAATCCGCGCAGGTCCTTTCTCAGGGCGTCGAACTCCTGCGCCCGCGCCGGCTCCTGAATGACGTTGGCCGTTTCGCCGGGGTCCATTTCGAGGTCCCAGAGCTCCGGCGGCCAGTTGTCGGCGCGTTCGACTTGCTCGCGTTTGGCCGTGCGCAGTGAAGCCGAGATAGTCGAGCAACGAGGGGAAAAAGTCATAGCTGGAGACCAGGCTGTCCGTTGTCCGTCCCGCCGGGAGACTTCAGGGATGGCTCCAGATGAGCGGCACACGGATGGACTCCTCGTACATGTTGAAAGGAACTGAACCGTTCCCTTTGCCCCACAGGCCGTGAGGCCCGGCGTTCCAGCCCTGGTCGGCGGTGAAAACGACCAGCGTGTTCTGCCGCAGGCCCTTTTCCTCCAGCTTGGCGAAGATGCGCCCGACGTTGCGGTCGAGCGCGGTGATGAGCGCGGAGTACGCCTGCTTGCTGGCGCGGTTTCCATGGTGGGCGCGGAGACCCTTGTTCTGGCGGGGGCGCCGGGGCAGGTCGGGAAAGCAGCCGAAACTGGAATGGTTGTAAGGGGCGCGGTCGGCCTTCGGCTGATAGTCGTATGGAGTATACGGCGCGTAGAAAGGGACCAGCAGTCCGAATGGCGTGCCGGCGTTTTGCTGGCCGATGAACTCCGTCGCGTAGCCGCCGATCGCATCCTACTTGAAGCCCTCGTACCTGCGTCTCTTGCCGTTGACCACGAACTCAGGGTTGCGGTAGGTTCCGCCGCCGCCCGGCACGGTCGCCCAGTAGCTGAAACCGCGTTGCGCCTTCTCGTCGAAGCCCATGTGCCACTTGCCGGTCATGCCGAGGCGATAGCCTCCTCGCTTCAGCACCTCGAACCAGGTGAGATTCGGCCCCAGCCAGCCGCGCGAACCCTGGCCGGTGGAGTCCTTCAGAATCAGCCAGTCCTGAACTCCGTGGGAGCAGGGCATCAGGCCGGTGGCCCATGTCATTCTGCTGGGCGGGCAGACGGGCGCCGCCGCGAACGCATTGGTGAACCTGACGCCGGACTGCGCCAGCTTGTCGATGTTCGGCGTGCGAATCTCGGAGCAGCCGTACACGCTGTTGGCGCGGCGCGTCAACGTAGACCTGATCCTCCGTTCAACTGGTGTGGTCGTGCAGAATCCGCCATCCCGCCGGACGTCTCGCCAGAACGAGAGTAAACCTGCCGCTGGCGGGGCCTCCGCCCGAGGCGGTGCGCTCCAAATCGAACCGGCCGAGAACCAGCGCATGATTCTCGCCGAGCATGCGGATCTCGATCTCGCTGAATCGCAGCTTGCCCATTTTTTCCGCCGTGGGGTAGTTCTCCCGGTAACGCGCTTCAACCGCGTCGAATCCGCGGCGCACGCCGCTCTGGCCCGCGAAGGTCAGATCGGCGGAACGGTCGTAGCCGCGCAGGAACGCGGCGATGTCTCCGCGGTTCCAGTCCTTCACCTGTTGATCGAGCAGCGCGCGGATCTCATCCGCGCCGGAAGCCATGAGCAAAGCGGAGAGCAAAAGAGCCAGCATGGCTCTTTAGAGTATCAGCATGCAGTCGCCATAGGAGAAAAACCGGTAGCGCTCGCGGACGGCATGTTCGTAAGCGGCCAGCGTCAGTTCGCGGCCGGCAAACGCGCTGACCAGAAGCAGCAGGCTCGATTTCGGCAGGTGGAAGTTGGTGAGCAGGCAATCCACCGCCTTGAACGCGAAGCCCGGATAAATGAAGATGTCCGTCTCCCCAGACTGAGGGCGGAGCCCGTTGATGGATGCAGCGGTCTCGAGCGTGCGAACGCTGGTCGTGCCGACAGCGATCCGCCGGCGCGCGGCGGCAATTGTCCTGGCGCTCTCTTCCGGCATCTCGTACCACTCCGAATGCAGGCGATTGGCGTCGACCTGCTCCTGGCCAAGGGGCTGGAACGTTCCAAGGCCGACATGGAGTGTAATCCTGGCGATTGCGGCGCCGGCCGCGCGGCAGGCCTCGAGGATTTCCGGAGTGAAGTGAAGCCCGGCGGTCGGCGCGGCGACCGAACCGCACTTTGTTGCGTAGACAGTCTGGTATCGTTCACGGTCGGCGGGCATGTCAGGGCGATGGATGTACGGGGGCAGCGGGATGTGACCGCAAAACTCCAACTCGCGGTCGATGTCTCCGTGGGACTCAAACTGAATCGTGCGCTCTCCGCGCGCCCCGGATTCGAGAATTTCACACTGCAACCGCGGGGTCAGGTAGACCCTGGTTCCGGGCTGAAGGTGCCGCCCCGGGCGCGCCAGCGCCCGCCAGCGCAAGTGGTCCGCCGATAAGGCCCGCAGCAGGAACAGCTCAACCGGGCGATCGTAGCCGATCTTTCGTCCGAACAACCGGGCGGGGAAAACCCGGCTATCATTCAGAACAAGGCAATCGCCCGGTCTCAACAGGCCGGGCAGGTCAGTGAAGCGCGCGTCAGTCCACGTTCCGCTGGCCCGGTCGACGATCAGCATCCGGCTGGCCGAACGGTCAGCCAAAGGCTCCTGTGCGATTAACTCTGGAGGCAGCAGGTAGTCGAATTCCGAGAGGTTCATGCGGCCCTGAAAGACAAATGAAGAAAAATAAACACTGCCAAATGCGCTCTGAAGGACACTGGCATTAATATACCTGTTTGCCCATGTCGAGAATATTAGGGATCGAAAGTTCCTGTGACGAGACCGCGGCTGCCGTGGTGCGGGAAGGCGGGGTCGTCCTGTCCAGCGTCGTCGCTTCGCAGATCGACACGCATGGCAAGTATGGCGGCGTCGTGCCGGAACTGGCGTCGCGCGAACACCTGCGCGCAATCGTGCTGGTGGTCAGGAGAGCGCTCTCCGAAGCCGGCGTGGATTGGCCGGATGTGGACGCCGTGGCCGTGACGCGCGGGCCCGGTCTGGTGGGTTCGCTGCTGGTTGGCGTGACATACGCCAAGGCCCTGTCGCTCGTACGGGGAATTCCACTAATAGGAATCAACCATATAGAAGGGCACATTCATGCGGTCCTCGCTGAAGTAGAGGCTTCCGGGGGATCGGTGGAGTTTCCCGCGCTGGCTCTGGTGGCCAGCGGGGGCCACACGCACCTGTTCGAGCTCTCCTCGCCGGGCAGCTACCGGCTGATGGGGAAAACGAGAGACGATGCTGCCGGAGAGGCCTACGACAAAGTGGCCAAGCTGCTCGGCTTCGGCTACCCCGGCGGGCCGGTGCTCGATCGCCTGGCCGCTTATGGCGATCCCGACGGCTTGGCGCTGCCGTTCTCCAAGATGAAAGGCAACGCGCTCGATTTCAGCTTCAGCGGGCTGAAGACGGCGATGTTGCGGTGGTCGCAATCGAGAGGAATGGAAGGCGAAATCATCGCCCGAAAGGCGCTGCTGAAGTTGCACCCGAAGCCGTCATTGGAGCAATGGCTGTCCGTTACGCCACAGGAAACGCTGGATGCAATCGCCGCATTTCAGCGGGTGGTGATTGAAGAGATGCTCCGCCGGATTGCCGCCGCCGCCGAGTCTACCGGCGCGCGCTCGGTGGTGATTTCCGGAGGCGTCGCTTGTAATCAAGGGCTGCGCCGGGCGGCTGTGGCGGGCCGGCTGGTGTGCCCGGTCTATTTTCCATCGCCTGGTCTGTCCACCGACAATGCCGCCATGATCGCCGCAGCGGCGCTGCCGCGCTTCGAGCGAGGCGAATTTGACGATCTCTCGCTCAAGGCGCAGGCCAATCTGACTCTTGCCTGAGGAGGTTTCCCTGTGATTCGAACCATTGCCGTTCTGGCGTTCGTCGCGCTCCCGGCTTTCGCCGATGTCAAACGCGTGTACGTGCTCGACCGCACCGACGTGCTTTCCGGCAAGTCTTTCGGCAAGGCCGGTCCTTATGAACGCATCGTGGCCAAGGCGCACTTCGCCGTCAATCCGAAGGCCCCGGCGAATTCGACCATCCGCGACCTCGCCCTCGCGCCGCGCAATGCGGCAGGGTTGGTGGAGTTCTCCGCCGACATCTACGTTCTCAAACCCCGCGATCCCGCCTCCGGCAACGGCACAGCGCTGCTTGAGATCTCAAACCGCGGAGGCAAGTCGATGGTCAGCCGGTTCAATCTCGGCGCCGCCTCCAGCGACCCCCAAACGGAGGCTCACTTCGGCGACGGTTTTCTGCTCGAGCAGGGCTATACGCTCGTCTGGGTTGGCTGGCAGTGGGATGTCCCGCGGCGTGAAGGGTTGCTGAGGCTCGACACCCCGATTGCCACGGAGAACGGCAAGCCCATCCGCGGCGTCGTGCGGAGCGAATTTGTGCCGGACGCCCCGGCGGTCACAATGCCGCTGGCCGACCGCGAGCACATCGCCTACCCCGCGGTCGCCGGCGAACCCGCCACGCTCACCGTGCGCGACTCGGTCACCGCCCGCCGGACCACCATTCCGCCCGCCCAGTGGAAATTCAACGCGGACCGCACCGCCGTCGACATGGCCGCCGGCTTCCTGCCCGGACGCATCTACGAACTGATCTACACCGCTGAGAATCCGCGCATCGCCGGACTCGGCATGGCCGCCGTGCGCGATTTTGTTTCTTATCTCAAGTACGGCGGCGACGGGCTCTCCGTTCTCGGCGATCAGCGGCGCTTCATCAAGCGCGCCATCGCCTTCGGCGTCTCGCAAAGCGGACGCTTCCTGCGCACCTTCCTCTACTTCGGTCTCAATGAGGACGAAAGCGGCCGCAAGGTCTTCGACGGCATTTGGGCCGATGTCGCCGGCGGCGGGCGCGGCAGCTTCAACCACCGCTTCGCCCAGGCTTCCCGCGATGGCTCAGCGCACTTCAATACGCTCTACGCCACCGACATCTTCCCATTCTCCGACGTGCCCCAATCCGACCCCGCCACCGGCATCAACGAGGGTTTGCTCACGCGCGTCCGCGACGCCGTCATGCCGCGCATCTTTTACACCAACTCCGCCGGCGAGTATTGGAACCGCTGCGCCTCGCTCGTCCACACAAGCCCCGACGGCCGCATGGACGCTCCGCTCCCCCCGCAGACCCGGCTTTACATGGTCGCCGCCGCTCAGCACGGCCCGGCATCGCTGCCCGCCCTCCGCAAGGATGCGCAGTACCCCACCAATCCCAACGAATACCGCCCCCTCTACCGCGCGCTCCTCAGCGCCTTGAACGAGTGGATTCGCGACGGCAGGACTCCTCCGCCCTCCGAGTACCCGCTCATTGCCGAACGGCAACTGGTCCCCGTTTCTGCTCTCAAGTTCCCGAAGATCCCCGGCGCCACTGTGCCGCGCCTCCCAAAACTGGCCTATCCAGCCGACTTCGGTCCCGAGTTCCGCGACGCCGGCATCGTCGCCTACGAACCGCCGCGCCTCGGCCGTCCCTACGGGCTGCTTGTCCCTCAGGTCGATGCCGACGGCATGGAACTCGCGGGAATCCGCATGCCCGTCATGAAGGCGCCGCTGGGAACCGCCACCGGATGGAACCTGAGGTCCGCCTCCGCCGGCGCGCCCACGCAGATCGCCGCTCTCCTCGGCTCCTGGTTCCCCCTGCCTCTCGACCCCGCGAGCCGCGCGGCCTCCAAGGACCCGCGCGCCTCCATTCAGGAGCGCTACGCCTCCCGCGATGAGTATCTCAAGCGAATCCGGAAGGAGTCCGAAGAGCTGGTCACGCGCCGGCTGCTGCTCGGCCGCGACGTTGACTTCGTCCTCGCCCACGCCTCCCGCCTTTGGGATGCAACGGCAGTGCAGCGCTGAACCGCCCTTGGCATCTAACCTGGAAGAAGAGCTATGGCCACACCTCCTCATGCGGAATTCACGCGAACGCCCATTCCCGGCGTCAAAAACCTCATCACCGTCGGATCGGGCAAGGGAGGAGTCGGCAAGACAACCGTCAGCGTGAACCTCGCGATCGCCATGGCGCAATCGGGCGCGAAGGTCGGCTTGCTCGATGCGGACGTTTACGGCCCAAACGTCCCACTGATGATGGGCGTCCGCGATACGCCGTATGCGCAGGAGGGCCGCATCCTTCCGATTGAACAACATGGCGTCAAGCTGATGTCGATGGGTTTTTTGAACCCGGGCGACAAGCCGCTCATCTGGCGCGGTCCGATGCTGCACAGCGTCATGCAGCAGTTCCTCAGACAGGTGGAGTGGGGCGAACTCGACTACCTGTTGATTGATCTGCCGCCCGGCACCGGCGACGTCGCGCTCTCTCTCATCCAGACGGCGCCGATCACCGGCGCCATCGTCGTCAGCACCCCTTCCGAAGTGGCGCTGGAAGACGGGCGTAAAGCCGTGCTGATGTTCCGGCAGGTGAAAGTGGAAGTGCTCGGCATTGTGGAGAACATGAGTTATCTCGTCGTCCCGGAAACCGGGCAGAGGCTGGACATCTTCGGATCCGGCGGAGTTGCGCGGACTGCCGAGGCGATGGACGTGCCGTTCCTCGG
>JACADU010000202.1 GCA_013388415.1 Bryobacteraceae bacterium | reverse complement strand
TGGCTCGCCGCCGATTTCATCGAGAACGGCTACGACATCAAACGCCTGCTCCGCACGATCATGACGTCCGAAGCCTACCAGCGCCCCAGCGTCGAGCCCGGTCCGCAGCGCGACCCCGCCTATGTCTTCAGCGGACCGTGGCCCCGCCGCCTGACAGCCGAGCAATTCGCCGACGCCATCGCCTCCATCACCGGCGAGTGGCGCGTCCGCGTCGACAATCGCCCTGTCCCCGGCATCTACGCCCGCGAGTGGCGATTCAAAGCCAATTCGCTCACGCGCGCCCTTGGCCGCCCCATCCGCGACGGAGCCGTCACCGAGCGTCAATCCGAATCCACCACCCTCCAGGCGCTTGAACTCGCCAACGGCAGGACGCTCAATCAGTGGCTTCGGGACGGCGCCGCCCGGATGACCGGACAGCTTGCGCCCGCGCCCCGCAGCCTTTTCGACAGCGGGCTCATGCGCGCCTCCACGAAGGCCGAAGTCGATCTCGACATCGTTGGCCGCAAGCGGCTCCGGCTCCTCATCATCGACGTCGACTCCTACGACCCCTCGCGCGTCAAACCTCTCTGGCTCAACGCCCGCCTGTCAGGGCCCGGCGGCGAAAAACCTCTGCCCGCCGAAGCGCAACTCGGCCGCGAGTTCACCATCGATCTCACCGGCAAATCCTACACTCGCTTCCGCGCCACCCTTGCCATCGACCCCTCATCCAACCAGTCCGACATCTCCCCCGCCATCCGCGCCTTCATTTTCGAAGATGCGCCCGACATGCGCAGGCTCGTCGCCCCCTCGGGCGACCCGCCCGTGCCTGTTGTTCCGCCCGCCTCCACGCCCTCCGGCCTCGTCCGCCAAATCTTTGAGTTCGCCTTCAGCCGCGCTCCTCAACCCGCTGAGTTGAAGACCGCTCTTGCCCTTGCCGCCCCGAACGGCAAAACCAGCCGCGAAGGCCTCCAGGACCTCCTGTGGGCCGTCCTTCTCTCCCCGGAGTTTCAGTTCATCCGTTAGGACGCTTCCATGAGCACACGCAGAGAATTCCTCCTCACCGCCGCCTCAGCCAGCCTCGCCGGCGCCGCCCCTGCGAAACTTCTCCCCGCCAAAGCCGACGCGATGATCCTGCTCTGGATGGCCGGCGGCATGGCTCAGACCGAGACCTTCGACCCCAAAAGGAAGACCGAATACGCCCCCGGCACTCCCTCGAGCGCGGTCCTCAGCACCTTCGACTCCATCCCCACCTCCGTCGACGGACTCCGCATTTCAGAAGGCCTCGAACGCATCGCCAAGGTGATGGATCGCGGCACGCTCATCCGCTCCCACCGCGTCGCCGACCTCGGCTTCATCCTCCACTCCAAACACCAGTACCATTGGCACACAGGCTACGCGCCGCCCCAACCCGTCCCGGTCCCTCACATGGGTTCATGGATCGCCAAGATCCTCGGACCCCGCAAGCCGGACGTTCCCGCATTCGTCAACATCGGCCAGAACCTCGAAATCGGCGCCGAAAGCGACCCCGTCAAAGCCTTCACCACCGCCGGCTTCCTCGGCAGTGAATACGGGCCCTTCAACGTCCCCGATCCCGCTGACGCCGTCTCCGCCGTGCGCCCGCCGGAAGAGTTCAGCGAGCTCCGCTTCCGCCGACGTTTCCAGTCCTACCGGGACCTGATGAAGCTCAGCCCCGTCATGCAGTCCGGCTCGAGCGCGCAGCGGGAATCCCTCCTGCGCTCCGTCGAAAACGCCCACCGACTGCTCGCCTCGCCCGCGGCCAAAGCCTTCGACCTCGAGCTCGAACCCAAAGCCTCTTACGACATCTACAACACCGGCAAGTTCGGCCAGGGCTGCCTGCTGGCCCGCCGCCTTGTCGAGGCCGGCGTCCGGTTCGTCGAAGTCTCCAGCGAGTACATCCCTTTCCGTTTTTGGGACACCCACGAGAACGGCCACCTCCGCGCCAAGGGCATGAAGGAAACCATCGACCGCCCTGTCTCGCAGCTCATCCTCGACCTCGAAGAACGTGGGCTCCTCAACCGCACCCTCGTCGTCCTCGCCAGCGAATTCGGCCGCGACATGCTGACCGAGGGCAAACCGGGCGCCACCGTTCAGGACCAGGTGAAACAGCCCGACCTGATGACCGACATCAAGCACTACGGCATGCACCGCCACTTCACGGAGGCCTGTAGCGTCGTCATGTTCGGCGGCGGCGTCCGCAAGGGCTTCGTGTATGGCGAAACCGCGCCCGAGCGCCCCTGCAAGGTCGTCAGGGACCCCGTCTCCATCGAGGATCTGCACGCCACCATCTACCGCGCCCTTGGCATCCCGCACGACTGGTCCGAGGTTTATGAGAAGCGCCCCTTCTACGTGACCCGTGACGCGAAAGGCCGCGCCGTCGAAGCGCTACTCTCCTAAGCTCCTCACCGCGCCGCCTTTCCCAGGGCCGCCTGAATCTCCGCTATGTCCGCCCGCGCCGATTGCAGCCAGCTCGCTGAGGGGTTCACTTGCTGGATCAGGATCTGATAGCCCGTTTGCGTCGAAACCTCCGCTTCCGTGTACTTCCTCTGGCGCAACAGCGTCCTGCCCAACTTGACTCTTGCGATCCCCGTGTTCACGTGGTCTGGCCCTTGCGTCTGCTCGAACATCGCAATCGCCTCGCGGAAGAACCTTTCCGCCTCGGCGTACTCGCCTGCCGCCAGGTGCGCGCTACCCAGGTTCGACGTCCCCGTACCGAGCAGGTTGTGCCTGCCGCCATAAACCTCCCGGTAAATCGAAATGACCCGCCTGAACGCGGCCTTCGCTTCGTCGTAGCGCTTCAGCCGGATCGCCGAATTGCCTAGTTCGTTCAGCGCCGAAGCCACCCTCGGATGAACTGCCCCGAACACCCGCTCCTGAATCGCCAGCGCCTGCCTCAGCATCTCCACCGCTTCGCCGGTCCGCTGCTGAAACACAAGCGCTCTGGCCACCATCGTCATCCCCGACGCAGTCCTGTGGTGGTCCTCGCCGTAAAACGCCCGGGTAATGGCCAGCGCCTGCCGGTGGTAACTCTCCGCCTCCCTGTAGTGGCCCTTGTCATGTTGAATGGCGCCCAGGTTTACGAGGCAATCGGCCACGCGCGGATGCTGATTGCCGTACAGTTCCCGGTTCATCGATAGCACCCGCTGGTTCAGCTCTTCCGCCTCCGCGTAATGTCCCGCATAGAAATGCGCGTTTGACAATTCGTAGAGGCTGGCGGCCAGATCCGCCCTGGATACCGCCGGAGCCGAGCGCAGGCGAACCGCTTCTTCAAGCACCGGGATCGCCGCCTCATAGTCCCCCTTCTCTTCCAGAACGCGGCCTAGAGCGTCCGTCGCCAGCGCCGTAACCGGATGGCCCGGCGGCAGCTCACGCCGGCTTCCATCCAGAGCCTCTCGAACGAGCTTTTCTGCTTCGTCCAGCTTTGCCTGATCCACGCGCAGCAGCCCGAGCGCCACGAGCGTCTCCAGCCGTCCCGCCGGGCGCCCGGATTTACGCCGCTCCAGCGACTCCCGCAGCAATATGTCGGCTTTCTCCAAATTCCCCAGCTTCTGGTAAATCCCACCCAGCGTTTGATAGAGCTCGCCCTGAACCGCCGGATCCTTGTCCAGGATCCGCGCCTCTCTTGAGCCCCGGTCCACCAGCATCGCCACGGTCAGGTCTTTCGACGGTCCCGCGGTTTCGTCGCCTCCTTGAAACAGGTTCAACATGAACCGCTGCACGCGCTGCGTCCGCGCCGCCTCCGCCAGCGCGGCGTTCCTCTCGCCTGCCAGCCTTACAAGAAACAATCCGGCCATCGCCGCCAAGGTCATTGCCACCACCGCCGCCGCGGCCACCTCGGCGCGTCTCCGCCGTACGAACTTGCTCAGCCGGTAGCCGAGCGTGTCCGGCCTTGCCTCCAGCGGCTCCCGGCGCAAATAGTGGTCCACGTCGCGCATCAACGCTTCCACCGACGCATAGCGCTGGGTCAGGTCCTTATGCACCGCTTTCAGGCAGAGCACATCGAGATCGGCCCAGGCCGCACCGTCCGTTGCGCCCGTGCCCTCCTTCTCCCTCACTCGCCGGGCCACCAGCGAGGGCCTCACCGGCTCCCGCTCAGACACTTTGCGCAGCGCTTCCACCGGACTTCCCTTTGACATGTCGAACGGCAGACGCCCCGTCAGGAGCTCATACAGAATCACGCCGAGCGAATAGACATCGCTCTGCACGCCAGCCCGCTCGCCACGCAACTGCTCGGGCGACGCATAGGCCGGCGTCAGCAGCCGCAGCCCCGTCCTCGTGAGGTCCGCGGCCACCTCATACTCACCGGCCTGTTTCGCAATGCCAAAGTCCAGCAGTTTCACCGCGCCGCGCGAATCCACGAGGATGTTGGACGGCTTCAAATCCCGGTGAACCACCGCGTGCTGGTGCGCATACCGCACCGCCTCGCAAACTTCTCTGAACAGCCGCAAGCGCTCTTCGATGGGCCGCCCGCCTCCTGCAAAGTACCGGTCCATCGGAACGCCGTCCACGTACTCCATGACGAAGTAGGGCGTCCCGTCCGCCAGCGTGTCGGCATCCATCAGCCGGGCGATCCCCGGGTGATTGAGCTGTGCCAGCACCCTCTGCTCTTCGGCGAAACGCTTCCGCCGCGCCGGCGAAATCCAGGCGTCCCTCAGCACCTTGATTGCCGCGACCGAGGCCAGGTCGGCCCGCGACGCCAGGAACACTGTCCCCATCCCCCCTTCACCAAGAACCCGTTCGATCCGGTACGGCCCGACTTTCTGCCCTTCCTTCACCGCCTCGCCCAACACCCGCGCCGCTAATCCTTCCACCCGCCCGTCCAGGAGCCCCGAAGTAGCCCGATCCTCCTCGATCATCGCCAGAATGTCATCCAGTAACTCCGCATCCTCGCCGCATGCTTTCCTCAGAAACACGCCCCTCTCTGTCGCTTCCATCCCGGAGGCCGCGTGAAACAGTGCCTGAAGCCTCTCCCACCGGTTACGCTCCATGCGCCCCCCGCTTCACCTGCGCTGCCAGCCACGCCCTTGCCGCCCGCCAATCCCTCAAGGCTGTCGCTTCCGACACGCCGAGCAGCGCCGCAACCTCCGGAACCTCCAGCCCCCCGAAGAACCGGCTTTCCACTAGCAGCGACTGCCGCGGATTCATCCGCGCCAGCTCGCTCAAGGCGTCGTCCAACGCTACCAACTCCGCGTCGCTCCCTGCCGCGCTGTCCAGAGACTCGTCATACGTCACCCGAATCGAGCCTGTGCCGCCGCGTTTGCCCGCGATCCTTCTCCGCGCCGCGGTCACCAGCACTTGCCGCATCGCCCGCGCCGCGATTCGCTTAAAGTGCAATTCCGAAGCCCGCGCCACCACCGGCGTCCGCGCCAGTTTTATCCACGCTTCGTTCACCAAAGTCGTCGCGCTCAGTGTTGCGCCAGGGTCCCGCCGCCGCACGCCTGCGGCCAGGCGCCGAAGTTCCTCGTACGCCACGCTGAACAGGTGATCGAGCGCTTCTCGGTCTCCAGCACCCTCCAGGATCAGAGAATCTGCACTGTCCATGACGGATTTGCCCAAGCCCCCGCGTACTGCTAAGTATACCGGCCCCGGCGGCAGGGGCAAAACAGAAAACGAATCACCCACTGGGAGGTAGACATGCCCATTCCAAAGCTCGACAGGCAACAAGTCCTTGGCGCCCTTAAATCGACGGGCTCTTCGGACCCCGACGTTCTCTACGCCCGCAAGGAAGAGCTCCTTGCCGAAAGCCACAGAATGAAGCTCCTCGGCATCGCGCCCATTATCGTGGGCGGTGCCATGACGCTCACGGTCATCGGCGCCGTAGTGGGCATCCCCGTCGTCATCTTCGGCGTGGTTATGCGCCGCCGCATCAAGAACAACATCCGCATCGCCGGCGAAGTCTACGCCGAGTACGTCGGCCACCTTTCCGTCCCAGGGCCGGCCCGGGCGGCGACCGCTTGAGCGCGATCTCTCTTAAATCCCAGGAGACGGCCAGATGACGATCCGACCATTCGTACTGCTCTTCGCTCTTGCCGCGGCGCTCCCCGCCCCGGCGGCCCAGGTTTGCGGCGGCCAGCCGAACTGCACCGAAGTCAGCCCCTTTGCAGCGCGCCTCATCGACTTCCGCGTAAGCGCCATCGGCCGGGACCGCCTTCTCACTGCCGCCGTGCGCTTCCAGAACAAGAACCCTCAGCCCCTGATCCTCGGCTTCGTCGCCGGCGCCGGCGTCGCTCTCGACGACCAGGGAAACCGCTATCTCATCGGCGGCGACGCAGCAGTCCGCGGCATCGGCCTCATCGCCCGCAACAGCGTGGACCCGAAATTCGTTCTCCAGCCTGGTGAATCGAGCGACGGCCGGTTCGAGCTGACCTGGCGCCCGCCAACAGGCCGCGAGGTCTTCGGAACGACCTTCACCCTCGACCTCACGTTCCGTGAAATCGTGCCATTGCCCGGCAACCAATTCCGCCTTGGGCGCGAACACGCCATCCGGTTCACGGGACTCGGAGGCAGCCCTGCTGCCACCGCTGCGCCTCAAGCCCCAGTCCCGGCCACGCGGACTCCGGCCGCACCAGCCGCATCCGAACCGCCTCCCCCACCCATGCCCGACGCCTGCGCCGGCAAACCCCGCTGCTACAACGCCGGTAACTTCTCCGCCGAAGTCCTCAACGTTACCGGCAGCCAGGCCGCGCCCGGCGCGCACCACGTCGTCCGCATCAACATGCGGCTCCGCAACACCACCAGCGAGCCCCTCATCCTCGCCTACAAGACCGGCAGCAGCTCAGCCACCGACAACCACGGTAATCCCTATTACTGGGGCCGCCCGGGCACTCACGACACCAGCTTTCAAGGGATCGGAGCCGCGACCAGCCGCAGCATCGACCCCTCCTTCGCCCTGCGCCCCGGCGAAGCCCGCAACGCCACTTTCACCGTCTTCCGCTTCAGCCCGCCCCGCAACGCGATGCTCGGCACAGCCTTTACCTACGACGTCGTCATCGCGCAGGTCGAGGTGATGACCAACGGCCAGCAGGTTCGCGCC
>JACADU010000169.1 GCA_013388415.1 Bryobacteraceae bacterium | reverse complement strand
GCCGGCAGCCGCGCCGCCGGCGCCTCCAAGCGCGCCCGCCTTCAGCTTCTCGATCAGTTCCGGCGCGCTGGGCGACTTGCCCAACGGCATGTTCGGCATCGACATGTCGGGAGAGCCGCAATTGAGCATCACCATCGATCCGTCGGCCGTTACGCCCATCGCTCCGACGGTGATCCGTCCGCTGCCCGCTTTGATGGTGATGGAGGTTCCCGCCTCAATCGTCATGGAGCCGCCGGCTTTGATGGTGATGTTGCCGCCGGCCTTGACGGTCACGTTGCCGTCGGCGTCGAGTTCGACCGATCCGTTCACCTTGGTCGATTTCGAGCCCGAGATCTTTTCGGCGTGGTTGCCTTCGATGGTGACGCTGTTGTTCTTCTGGATGGACTGGCGCCGCTCGCCGAGAATCGCCTCGTGGCAGTCCTTGTCCACCTGAATCAGCATGTTTCGCTCGACCGAGATCTGCATGTCGCGCTCGGCATGCATGGCGAAGACCTCGGCGCCCTTGGTGTCGTCGAAGCGGATCTCGTTGTAGTTCTCCGCGCCGCCGCCCTTGGTTGAGCGCGTGCGCACTCCGGACCAGTTTTTGTTCTTGGGCAAATCCCAGGGGTGGGTCTGGCTGGCGTTGTAGACGCGTCCGGTGATGATCGGCCTGTCGGGATCGCCCTCGATGAAATGGACCAGCACCTCCTGCCCGACACGGGGCAGGAAAACGGCTCCGAAGCCCTTGCCGGCCAGATCATGCGAGACCCGCATCCAGCATGAGCTGTCCTGATCCCTCTTGCCGAGACGATCCCAATGGAATTGAACCTTCACGCGGCCGTACTCGTCGGTGTAGATCTCCTCGCCTTTCGGACCGACAACGGTCGCGGTCTGCACGCCGCGCATGATGTGTTTGGGCGTCTTCCGCTCGGGGCGGTACTGGACATTCACGTCGAGGCAGGAAAAAGTGTTCTTGTACTCAGCCGGGCCCTCTTTGGAGCCGCCGTAAAGCCCGGCTTCCTTGGCTTCGTGGCGGATTTCAGTGATGTAGTAGGTCTTGTTCTGGTCGCGGCGGTCGTGATCGGTGAAGTTGAACTTGCATCCGGCCGAGAGGGCGCGGACGTCGCTTTCCGCCCGGCAGACTTCATTCTCGAGCTCTTCGGATTCCATCCGCAGCCGCGCCCAGTCGTCGCCGTCCTGGTGCTCCTCGTATTCGCCGGGATAGTCGTAGATTTCGTACTTCGAAGCGGCTTCTTTCTTCCGTTTGGCCGGCATCTCGGCGCGCAGGGGATTCTCGGGCTTGAGAAAGTTGTAGTCCCAATGCGTATACTTGCCGGAGCGGAACGCCGAGTGAAATTCCCATTTGAGGATCATGTCCTCGGAGCGGCGGGCGCCCGCTCCAAACGCATGACGCATCTTCACGGTTTCCTGATGTTTGCTTGGCTGGAACACGGTTGAACGGTCCGCCATGACCAGGGTGTGCTTGCCTTTCTCGTGCCTGAAGAAGTAGAAAATCCCCTCGGACTCCATGAGCCGGCTGACGAAACTGAATGCGCTCTCGCGGTATTGGGTGCAGTACTCCCACTTGGTGTACTGATCTTCAGTCCGGTCCTCAAAGTCCTGAAAACTGTATTTGCGAAACACGTCCTTGACGATGTCGAGAACCTTTTTTTCCTGGTGGACAACGCAATCAGAGGTCTTGGTGAGGAACCAGAGCCAGGGGACGACTTCGACTTCGTAGAAGTAAACCTGGTCGGTTTCGGGCAGAGCCCGGGCGCGGGAGACGTAGCCGTTCCACCAGCGGACTTCTTCTCTGTCGCGGGTCCGGATGCCGAAGTTGAGCGCTTTGCCGACGAGGCGGTTGAGATCGATGTTGGCGTCTTCGGAGGCGAGCTTGAGCGTGAAGTGAAATAGGTCCGAGATCTTCTCAGTGCCGTCGATGGAAACGAGTGTCACGGCATCGTCGCCCAGAGGGGTTTCGATGGGAAGTTCGGCGATTCTGCGAATGTCAGCCATAGCGCGCCTCCGATCAGTGGTGGTTTAGACCGTGTTGTAGACGAATTCCCCGCTCTCGCTCGCGCTGATGCGGAAGCTGGAAGGCTTCTGGCCCTCGGCCATGGCCGTCAGCAGACGGCGCGAAATCTCGGGCAGGACACTGTTGCTGAGGATATTGTCGATGTTGCGGGCGCCGCTTTCGACTTCGGTGGACCGGGACTCGATGGCGGAAATGACGGAGTCGTCCCAATCGAGAGCGATCTTGTGAGTTTCGCTCAAGCGGCGGCGGACTTTGCCGAGTTTCAGGCGGATGATCGTCCGCAAGGCCTCGTCGCGCACGGGGTAGAAGGGAACGATGGTCAGCCGGCCGAGGAACGCCGGCTTGAAGACCTTGTCCAATTCCGGTTTCAAGGCTTTCACGATGCCGGCGGGCGAGGGCATGGTTTCGGGATCGGCCATCAGCTTCATCATGCTCTCAGTGGCGGCGTTGGAGGTCAGCAGGATGATGGTGTTCTTGAAGCTGATCTCCCGGCCCTCTCCATCTTCCATCATGCCCTTGTCGAAGACCTGGTAGAAGAGCTCGAGGACGTCGGGGTGGGCCTTTTCCACTTCGTCGAGCAGCACGACGGAATAGGGCCTGCGGCGGACGGCTTCCGTGAGGACGCCGCCCTCGCCGTAGCCGACGTAGCCCGGAGGCGACCCCTTCAGGGTGGAGACGGTATGAGCCTCCTGGAACTCGCTCATGTTGATGGTGATGAGGCTGCGCTCGCCGCCGTAGTAGAGGTCGGCGAGGGCAAGGGCGGTTTCGGTCTTGCCGACGCCGCTGGGACCGACCAGGAGGAAGACGCCGATGGGCTTAACGGGGTCTTCCATGCCCGCCTTGGAGGTCTGGACGCGCTGCGCGATGGCCTCAAGGGCGTGATCCTGGCCGATGACTCGCTGGCCCATCAACTTGGCCAGGTTGAGGGTCATCTCGATCTCGTTCTTAACCATCTTGCCGATGGGAATGCCGGTCCAGGCGGAGACGACCTCGCCGACAATCTGGGCGTCGACGCAGACGCGCATGAGCGGGGTCTCGCCCTGGAGGGCGGCGAGTTCGGCCGAGAGTTTCTCCAATTCGGCGCGCAGAGCGTCGCCGTCGGCGGCGTCGCCGGGCTCGAGCTGTGCGCGGAGGTCGCGCAGGCGCTTGACGAGCGAAGCCTCGGTCTCCCAGCGAGCCTTGAGCTCGGCCAGCCTGGTTTCGGCGGCAACTCGCTGCGCGTCGATGGCGGCGAGGCGCTCGGCGTGGTTGGCGCCGGCGGCGGCCTCGCGTTCCAGGACGCGCTTCTGGACGGCAATGTCGTCGAGAAGGCGCTGGAGGTCTTCGATGGGGGGCGGGGTGGAGTTCTGGCCGAGAGCGAGGCGCGCGCAGGCGGTGTCCAGCACGCTGACGGCTTTGTCGGGGAGTTGTCTGCCGGTGAGGTAGCGATGAGAGAGCCGGACGGCGGCCTCCAGCCCTTCGTCGAGAATGCGGACGCCGTGGTGTTTCTCGAGCGCCGAGGCGATGCCGCGCAGCATGGTGGCGCAGACCTCCTCGGTGGGTTCCTCCACCTTGACCACCTGGAAGCGGCGGGCGAGCGCGGGGTCCTTTTCGAAGTATTTCTTGTACTCCGACCACGTCGTCGCAGCGATGGTGCGGAGCTCGCCGCGGGCCAGGGCGGGCTTCAGGAGATTGGCGGCGTCGTTCTGCCCGGCCTGCCCGCCTGCGCCGATCATGGTGTGGGCTTCGTCGATGAACAGAATGATCGGCGTGGGGGATGACTTGACTTCCTCGATCAGGCCCTTCAGGCGGTTCTCGAACTCGCCTTTGACGCCGGCGCCGGCTTGCAGCAGGGCGAGGTCGAGGCTGCGGATGGTGACGTTTTGCAGAGGCGGCGGCACGTCGCCGTCGGCCACCCGCCGCGCGAAGCCTTCGACGACGGCCGTTTTGCCGACGCCAGCCTCGCCAGTGAGAATCGGGTTGTTCTGGCGGCGGCGCATGAGGATATCGACGACCTGCCTGACCTCGGCGTCGCGGCCGAGGACCGGGTCGATCTTGCCCGCCTTGGCCTGGGCCGTGAGATCGACCGTGAACTGATCGAGGTTGGGGGTTTTGCCGGTGGGTTTTGGGATCGCGGGGCCTTCGCCGGCGGGGCCCTCGCCGGCGGCCTCCGCGCCGCCCGCGGCGTCCTCCTCGGAGCCGGCCACGATCTGGGCGAACATGTTCTTGAGCTGAACGGGATCAATGCGCCCGATCTCGCGGGAAGACTCCCGGACCATCCGCCAGAGCCCCGCGTTCTGGGTTAGGGCGAGGATCGCGTGGCCGGTCCGGATGGAGGTGGCGCCGTATTCGAGCGAGCCCAGAGTCCAGGCTTCGTCGAACATCTGCACCAGTTGCTCGCTGAAAGCGGGCGTGCGCGCGTTGCCGCGCTTGAGCTTGTCGAGCGCTTTGTTGAGCTCCCCGTGCAGGCGGGAAGGATCGATTCCGAAGTGGTGGAAGATGCGGCTGGAATCGTCGTCGGTGTTTTCGAGCAGCCGGAGCAGGAAGTGCTCGATTTCAACGTTGTAGTGGGTTCGCGCAACGCACAGCCCGGCGGCGGACTCCAGAGCCCTGCGCGAGGTATCGTTCAATTTCGAAATGAGTGACTTGAGATTGACGCTCATGATGGACCTTTCAGAGCTCGAAGAGGGCGTCTTCTGGATCGCGCCCCATCGGTTTATTCTTAATCCAACTGACCCAACCCAGCCGCGGCGCCTCCGCGCCTTCTTCGCCCAGCCGGACGCCGGGCGCTTCGTCGCGCTTGAGAACGAGCCGAACCTGGAAATCGATTTCACCGCGGCTGAAGAAGCGCGCCAGGGAGGCTAGCGCCTTGAAAGCGCTGCCGCCCGGCAGAAACTCGCGGTACTGCTTCAAGGAGAGCGGGCCGAGCCGCAGGCAAGCCGTCGACTGCGGATCCCAGACTTCGTCGCCCGCCACAGCCCCGAAGCCGAGCCGCGAGGAGGGCGCGAGTTCAGGCTCGTCCTCCAGCCGGCAGAGAGTGGATTCGTCGAGTTTCCGCCACTGCCCCACAAACTGAACGACCTCCACGGGGACTTCGAAGTAATCCTCAAGCAGCCGCTGGAGCGCCGAGGCGGACCGCGGAAGCTGCGAAAGAAGGCCGGTGTAATACTTCAGGCTCTCGTCGGAGACATCCAAACGGTCCGCGAGCGCAGGCGAGCCCATGCCGTAAAAGTGCGGGAGGTAGCGGTCGATCCCGTCAGACTCCCCGCGCTCATAGGGGAACTGAAAGCGGTGTTTCTCCCAGGCGCGGTAGAGCAGCGAGACCAGCCGGTGGTTAAAGATGTCGAGGAACTCCGTCAGGCTCCTGTCGCCGTAGGTCTGCCTTTCGATCAGGTAAGCCGTAAACAGGTTCGGCATCTCGCCGGCGGGTCCGCTGATGCCGAAGCAGTTGACGCTCATCGCGGCGGGGCGGTCGTCGGCGACCTCCAGTGTGCGGATCTCGCTGGGGGGGAAGGCCAGGGTCTGATGAGAACTGAAGCGCACTGCCTCGGCGCCGGGGCTGCTGAATCTGCCGATGGGTTCCCTTGGAGAAAGCAGCCGCGTCAGCAGGCGCACCGCCTGGAAGAAGCGGTATTCCTGAGGCGTCTCCTTCATGCGCGCGGGCAGCCGCTCGGTTTGCGGCAGCAACAGGGCTGTCGCGTGAGCCTCGCCATGCGGGGCGCGCTGCTTCAGAGCAGAATCCCGTAGCCGGACCTTGCGGGCCATCGGCCGAGCGCCTCCTTTCGCTGGCGGCTCCAGACCTCGAGCTGAGAGAAGCCGTTGAGATTCACGTACAGGCCGAGAAAGCGGTCGAGGACGGCCCCGAACAGGTAAGCGCCGGATCCGACGAAGAACTCCTCGTCAAGGTCCACGCGCACCTGCATGCCGCGAACGAAGGAGATGCCGTAGTCGCCGATGACGCGCGCGAAGTGGCGGCGCGAAGTGACGTTTTTAATGCCTTCGATCTGCCGTTCCCCGCCGCCGGGCGAGCCCGCGTACAACCGCAGAATCTCGCGCAGGGCGTCGCTGCCCTCCTCGGTGAGGGAGAGGTAGTTCAGAGAGAGATGCGAGATGAGGCGCCAGAGGGCTTCGCCGCCGATGGGCGGGCGCACGGTCGGCGTCGGTTTTCGCAGGGCGACGACGCGCGAGACAGGCGCGGCGCTTTCCAATTCGAAGTCGCCGTTTTCGTCGCCGACCATCATGCGGGAGGGCAACTCCCGATTCGTGCACAGGCAGCGCACGGTGAGCGTGGCCACCGGCGGGCGCTGCGGGCGCGCAGCGAGGTCACAGACGGTCACCCACACCTCGGTGCTTTCATCCAGCGAGAGCCGTGGCGTCCGCCGCATGGCGTGCCAGAAGACTTCCCCCTGGCGGCCCGTCGAGCTGTGCTTGATGGAATAGAACGGCTCCAGGCGGACCGTGTCGGCGCTGTCGGGCGTCGTGCCCACGATTTCCTCGATGGAGTAGATCTCGTAGCTGTCCGGTCTGCGGGCGTCGGGCACGATTGGATACTCGAAACGCGCATCGTCGACCGGAACGGGGTCGGCCGTGTGCGGAAACAGGTTCACCAGAGTCGTGGTGTTCAGCCGCAGCGCCTTGGGCGACACCCCGTTTTGCAGGAAGGGCTCCCAATCGCTTCTGCCGGAATCGCGGCAGAGCATCACGATCTCAACCCGTTCGCCGAAATTGGCCAGAGCGTCGAGTCCCGTCAGGTCGATGAAGAGGAACTTTTCCGGGAACGCGAAGTATTCCTGGAGGAGCCGGTAGCCGTCGAAGCAGCGGCGCGGATAGGGCAGGAGGGCCTCGGATTGCTCGAAGCCGGCCGGCTTGACCGTGCTGCCGGGCAAGAGAACGGGTGGGCGCCGGGAGCCGGGGGTGAGGTCGCGCAGCAACACGCGGACGCAGCGGCCCACCAGCATTTCGTAAAGCGGAAAGGTCAGGCTCGCTTCGCCGTTGAGGTAGAAGCGAAGCGACTTCGGCGCAAATGCGGCGAATGACGAGCCATGGCCGGCGGCGAGTTCCATGCGCAGAGCCGCCGAAACGTCCGGACTGCGGAACGGGCTCTCGATCCTGTCGGGGGTGACCCATGCGGCCGACGAGACGGTGATCGGCCAGAGGTCGAGGTCGAAACCGGTCCTAAACTCCAGCCGCACGCCGCTGGCTGGGCGGGTGAACGCCTTGGAGCCTCTCGGAATGCGGACCGAGCCCGTGGTCTGGCCCCGCTCGGGATCCATCTGGAACTCGGCGACGGTCATCGAAGGCACCGGGCGGACGGCTTGCGGAAGCACGATTTCCAGCAGCGACTGCGTGAACTCGGGGTAGTCGTCGTCGAGCTTCAGGTGGAGCCGCGCGGCCAGAAAGGCGAACGCTTCCAGCAGGCGTTCGACGTGCGGATCTTCACAGCGCGACGGCTCGAGCAGCAGGCGGGAGGCGACTTTGGGATACTTGCCGGCGAATTCGGCGCCGAGCTGGCGCAGATAGGCCAGCTCCCGTTCGTAGTAGTGGAGCAGCTCCTCACGCACCGCGCGCCTCCACGTGGTAGGAACCACTGGCGAGTTCCAGCGTTGTGTCGAATTGGATGCGCTCGGGACCGGGGTCGATACGGAGCAATCCGTCGATCTGGAAGCGCAGGACGCGCGAGACGGAGGTCGCCTCGAACGCCTTGACGGAAACGTTCTTCAGGCGGGGCTCGAAGATGGCGATCGCCTTTTCGATCTCGCGTGCGAGCTCTTCTTGCTGCCTGCCGATTCCGACCACGCGGCCGCTCATGTCAGGCAGGCCATAGAGGAATAGTGAAGCGGGCAGTTCCTTGGCGCCCTCGGGCGGCTCGTCGATGCGGCGGCGCGTGTTGAGGAGCCACTCGAGATCCCTGCGCAGCCCGGCTCGGAGGAGCCTGACCGCCTGGGCGGGCGTGAGCGGAGCCTCCGCGCGCTCCTTCGGGGCGGCGTCGGTCAGCCGGTCCACCAGCGAGATCTGTATATCCTGGCGCTTGAGGCGTTCGGCCATCCTCTCCTCACGTCAGATCAAGGGCCTTGACTGGGTCAAGGCGGCAGATCTGATTGTAGATGGAGCGTCGCTCCTCCTCGCTGTCGCTCACCGCGGCGAGGCAGCGGTAGAGCAGGCAGAGCGGTTCGACGATGATCGCCGGCGTTTCCCAATCCTCGAGCCTGCGCTGGGAGATTTCGGAGGCGAGTTCGCGCAACAAGGGGATCGCGGCCTGTTTGCGGCCGGCGGCTTCCAATATCCGGGCGGACTGAACCCGGCGCTGGAACCGCCCGCGGCCGGAAGTCTCCTGCGACATGCGGCGCGCGACCGTCTCGAGGGCGAGGTCGTGCCGTCCCCGCCGGAGCGCGTCGTCGATGAGCGAGTCATCGCTGCGTTCGGAGGGCGCAGCCGCCTTGGGGGCGGGCTTCTCGCCGGGCAGGCAGCCATGTTGAGCCAGCGCTTCGCGGGTTTGAGCGTTGGCGGCGGGCGTATCGTCGCTCAGCACGGCTTCGAGCAATTGCGGGTAATCCTGGAGGAGGCCGCGCGTCGCGTTGACGATGGCCGCCGCGACTCCCGCGTATTCCTCTCCCAAACCTTCACAGGCGGCCAAAGCATAGCGTTGCAGGTCCAGCCATGCGCGGCCGCAGGGCTGGGCCATCGCCTGCTCGGTGGCTTCGAGAAGTTCCTGCCATTCTTCCTGCTGCGCGAGCCTGCGGATCTTCTGGCGCGTCTCGGTGGAAGGCGCTTCAAGCCATTCGGGATCGAGCTGTCCGCCGAGACCGCGGAGTTCGCCCCAGCGGAAGCCGCGCAGCATCAGGTACGGAGCGGGGCTGCGAGGGTCCTGCTTGCGGAGCCAGCCGGCGAGAACAGACAAGCGGGCAGCGAGGTCTTCGGCGTCCTGCGGCTCGGGGGTTGCGGCGTAAGTTGCGGCAGGCGCCGCGGCGGGAGGAGGCGGCGCGGAAGCTGCCGCAGGCTCCTGATACGCCGTGTCCCATGACGATCCCCAGGTCGAACCCGAGGACGATTCCGGCGCGGCGGCGGGAGACGGCTCAGGCTGTGGTTCGTATTGGGGCTCGGATTCCGGCACATAGGTGACCGGCTGGTAGGCGGTCAGCCAGTCGGCGCCGCCGCCGCCGCTGGAGCTTGAACTCTGGCGTGAGGCAGGCTCCGGCTCCGATGCAACCTGCCGGGAAGGCTCCTGCTGCGCCTGGGCGGAAGCGGCAGGCTTGGCGCCCTCGCCTTTCCTCTGTTGAAGCTGCCGCAGCGAGAGCTTCAGTTCGTCCATGAGCTGCCGGATTGGCTCGAAGGTCGGAGCATACTCGCCGAGCTTTTCGTTGCAGAGGCTGTCCAGCCGGTCCAGGGCTTCGCGCGCGGCGGCAAGCGAGGCCATCCGCTCCTCGATCATTGCCGTAGATGTCGCGTTCAGCGCCGATTGCAGGTCTTCCGGCGTCAGCTTGCCGTCGTCGATGGCGAGCTTCCGGCGCTCTGCTTTGTCCGGATCGCGTCCGGCGTCTTCCTCGTTCGGAACGGTAAGAGACTCTTTGTACTTGAGGTGGCTCACGCCGGAGGCGATCAGCGGGACGCGGCGCAGGGACGCGTCGATCTGGGTTGCGAGCCAGGCGACCGGGACGCTGCGGAGTTCAGCATCGCCGTCTTCGAGTTCAGGCCACAGGGTGTCCCAGAACTGCTCCATCAGATCCGCGGTGAGCGTGATGCCTTCGCGGAAGCCTTCCAGCCCTTCGCGCCGCGTGAGAGCCTCAGTCAGCCAGACCGCGAGCTGAAGATCCTTCGACTTCTTGGCGATGGCCTCGCTGGCAAGCTTGACGACCTGCGCCCAGTCAGCCACCTTTCGCTCGGTAGCCCACACGCCCTGAGCGATATCCTCCTCTTCGCGGCGGGCTTCCTTGATTTGGGCGACGATAGGCGCGTATCTCAGGTCTTCGCCGGACGGGTTGTCGCCGGGGATCGGCGCAAGGATGTCTTCACGCAGAGCCATGGGCGCTGCTCTCTTCGGTGTGGATTTCGAGGCTTCTTACTTCGAGCAGCGGGAACTCCTCGCCGTCCACCAGCAGAAGCTTCTGCCCGAAGAGGTACTCCGCCGAGCCGTCGGACTCCCAAACGGAGACACGCCCAAGCCGGACCAGATCGTCGGAATGGCCTCGAGACATCGCCGCGACCACCGGCAAAAGAACATCGCCGAGATCCCTGCCTCCGCCCATCGTGGCGTTCAGGTTGATCACGGCGGGGGCCCATAGGAGGTCTCGCACCCTCCGGGGCTCATGGATGGAAAGCACGGAGATCCCGCTAAACGGCAGCAGCATGTAATTGCCCGTCGCGAAGACCTCCAGGCGCGCGCCGACTCGCGGATCGGCGTCGGTCAGCGTTGTGAAGGGATTGCCATTGAGCTTCCCGCTGACGGGGCGCGCCTCGCCCGGCGGCAGTTCGTTCTTCTCGAACATCTCCTCCCGGGTGAGCGCGGCTTGCAGGGTGGCCCGCAGATGGAATGCGCCCATCTGGCGGTCGCGGGTCTTGCCGCCCAGCAGTTCCAGATGCTTGTCGGCGCGTTCGTAGTCGCCCGAGAAGCAGAGCAGCTCGAACAAAAAGGTCCGCAGGCGTTCGTCGCCTGGATTCTCCCGCAGGAGGGAGGCGGCCGAGGTGATCGCCTCGGTCAGCCGCCCCTCCCTGTACAGTTGTTCAGCGTTCATTCACTAACCGACTTCACCCGTCCGGGTCTTCATGTTCCAGGAGCCGACGGCAGTGTCCTTTTTCTTTCCTTGCTCGATGCTGAAGAACGATTCCTTCTGCTGCTCGTAGCGGATCCGCATGGTCTCCGATGGTTCGTTCATCGAAGCCGCGCTCATGCTGAGGCTTTCGATGTGGCAATCCTTGAAGATCCACTCCATATACGGCTCGAGAGTCGAGCCGCCGGACTTGGGGTCCATCTTGCCCACGCGGCGGAACACCACCTTGATCTCGGGGATGTACCTGCCGGTGACGGCGGCCATAAACAGTTGAGGCGAAGATTTCTCCATCGCCTTGGTGACTGAAAAGGAGTCGAACGTCGGCGAGCCGCCGGCCAGCGCCGAGCCTTTGCGGACCGGTTCGCTCTGAATGCCCTTGGAGACGCTCTCCACGTAAATCCAGTCCTGGAAACCGGGTTCCCGGACCTCGCCCTTGACACCTTCGACATACATAACGTGCGGGGTTCTGTTCATTGCTGATTCCTCCTTTCCCGCAGCTACTGCGCCTGCATCACCTTCAAGTCATAGGTTGCCGGGAAGTTGTCGATGAAGTTGCCGTTCTCGTCAAGCTGGCGGTAGTTCATCTCCATCTTGCGCACGGCCAACGACACCGTCTCCTGAAGGTAGCCGTCTCCGCCTCCTCCGCCCGTCGACAGCCCGGAAACGAGAACGCCGGACAGCTTGTAGGTCATGATCGGCTGATTCATGTTCTTGCCCGAGGCCAAAATCATGATCTCGATCTCCTCGATCTCTTTGCCGTTGGCGCAGTGATTGAAGAGCTTCGGCGATGAGGCGTCGGCGTGCTTGGTCAGCACGATGTCGCCCAGCGCCGTACCTCCGAAGGTCTGGCCGGAGCCGTGGCCGGTGGTCGCCACTGAAGCGGTGGCGCCCCAGGAAATGCTTTCGATCATGATCTTCTTTTCATGCCCCTGAATCGCGCAGTCGCCCTCGATCTTGGGGTTCTTGATATCCATGACGATATCGCCCATTGTTTCCCTCCTTGGTTACCAAATAAGAGTTGCGGTCAGCGCCGCGCGGACGCCGGCAGCGACGCCACGAGCCTGAGGCTGACCGAAAGTTCATCCAGTTGGAAGTGCGGCCGCAGGAACGCCACGGCGCGGTAGGCGCCTGGCTTGCCGGGCACTTCCATGACTTCGACCCGCGCTTCACGCAACGGATACTTCGCCTTGGTGTGCTGAGAGGCGTTGTCATCCGAAGTGACGTAGTTCGACACCCAGTTGGAGAGGAACTGTTCGCACTCCTTGCGGGACGTGAAGCTGCCGATCTTGTCGCGCATCATCGACTTGAAGTAATGAGCGAAGCGGTTGACGGCCATCAGGTACGGCAATTGCGCCGAGAGCCTGGCGTTGGCGTTCGCCTCATCCTTGTCGTAGAGCTTGGGCTTGTTGCAGGTTTGCACGCTGAAGAAGGCGGCGTAGTCGGTTCCCTTGCAGTGCACGAGAGGCACCAGGCCGAGATCCGCGAGTTCCTTCTCGCGCCGGTCGGTGATGATGGTCTCCGTGGGGCACTTCATGGTCGTGTCGCCCTCTTCGGTCGAGAAGGTGTGGACCGGGAGGCCATCGACGAGCCCGCCGCCCTCCACGCCGCGGATGGCCGCGCACCAGCCGTACTTGGCGAAGGCTTGGGTCATTCTGGCGCCCAATGCGAAAGCGGCGTTGCCCCAGAGGTAGCGCTCATGGGTGAGGCCGTCCACGGCTTCCTCGTATCGGAAGTCGTCCACTGCCTTCGTGTCCTTTCCATAGGGGACGCGCATGAGCACGCGCGGCATGGTCAGGCAGACGTAGCGCGAATCTTCGCTCATCCGGAAGCCCTTCCAGCGGGCGTAATCGGTGGTGTCGAAGATCTTGGCCAGGTCGCGCGGCTGGTCGAGTTGAGTGAAGTCCTCCAGGTTGAGCAGTTCGGGCGAAGCGGCCGAAATGAACGGGCAGTGGGATGCCGCGGCCACCTGGCTCATCCGCTCGAGGAATTCGACGTCTTCCGGCCCGCGGCCGAAGTAGTAATCGCCGATGAGCGCGCCGAACGGCTCGCCGCCGAACACGCCGAACTCCTGCTCGTAGATCTTCTTGAAGGTCTGTGACTGGTCGAACTCAGGAACGCGTTGCAGGTCGCGCAGCAGTTCTTTTTTCGACGCGTTGAAGATCTTGATCTTCAGATTGAAGCCGGTTTCCGACTGCTCCATCAGGTAGCGGAGCCCGCGCCATGTCGCTTCCAGTTGTTGGAACTGGGGATGATGCAGGATCGCGTTCAACTGGAGCGAGAGCAGGTGATCGATCTGCGCGATGCGCTGGTTGATCATCGCCTCCAGGTCCGCGGAGACGGTCATCTCGCCTTGCAGGATCTGGTTGACGAACTCGCCGATGAGGCTCTTGCCCCACTGCCGCTGTTTCTCGTCGCGCGCCAGCCGGCCCTGCTCGACGATCTGGTCGAGAATGCCTGGCGCCGGCGCGGCCTTTTCCACCGTCTGCGCGGCCGCGGCCGCCTGTTGTTTCTCCTTAGCCATCGCTATTCACCTCCCTTGCCCTGTTCGATCTCGCCCTTGATCTGCTCCATCTTCTCCGTGTTGCCCAGGACATCCTGCAACAACTGCTCCAGCTTGGCGTTGCCTTGGAGCGTTCCGCGCAGGTCGCCCAGGCGCGTGCGGAGCTCCAGAAGCTCGCGCAGCGGCTTGACCTGACGGGCCACGTTCTGCGGCTCGAAGTCCTCCATGCTGGAAAAGCGGAGATCGACGCCGATCTTCCCGGCGTTGGGATCGTCGCTCAGCTTGTTCTCGACATTGAAGGCGACGCGCGGCTTCATGCTCGCCAGAACTCCATCGAAGTTATCGGGCGTGATCTCGACGAAGCGGCGATCCTTGATTTTGGGAAGCGGTTCCTCGGGTTGGCCGCTGAAATCGGCCATCACGCCCATCACGAAGGGGATCTCCTTCATTTCAACGGCGTCGCCGATTTCGACGTTGTAGGTGACATGGACGCGCGGCGGCCTGACGCGCTCCAGCTTGGTGTGGACTGACTCTCTCGCCATCGGGTTCCCTCCAGCACTCCTCCGGAAAGCAGGGGCGCTCCCGGTTCTGATTTCCTCTGTCTCGGAGCGGCACAGCGCCGCCCCATGCCCTTGACTGCGGACCTACTGCGCCGCCTGACTCACACAGTTGAATCCAGACAAATAGTTCTTCTGGAAGATCGGCGCAGCCGTCCCCATGTCAAGGAAGTATCGCACTGTCAGGGGCCGGCCGCCAGAGACCGTCATCGGCTGACCGGATTGTCCCTGGCGTGGCACCCATTCGAAGTTATACCCGGCGCCCGCCGCCTGCCAGCGGTCGGCGTCGCCAAAAAACCTGAAAACGGCCCACAGGCCCTCGTAACTCAGGAAACCTAATTCCGGCCCGCCGAGGCTGCCGGTGAGTTTCGCCTCTTTGACGTTTTGCCCCGGCCAGACGAACTGCGCCTGCCCGCCGCCTGCGCCGCTCGACTTGAGCTGCTGGCCGTCGATGCGGAGCGTCAGGCTCTGGACGCCCTCCGACGGCAGCGCCCGGAGCGAGTAGGCCAGATGCGGCTCCTGGGACGAGCCGCCGCGGTAGAGGGCGTCGCTGAACGCCGCCGCGCGGTTGAAGAACCGCAGGTACTGAGCGGTCAGCCGGATGGGTCCGCCGCCCGGCGCCGGAACCCACTGTCCGCCCTGCTTGACCAGGGCGTTCTTCAGGTTCCGGTCATAGAACACCCAAAGCGCCCCGCTGCCCGGCTTGAAGATCATGTTGATTTCTTCGAGCGATGCATCCACCTTGGAGGCGGTGTTGAACGGATACTTGTTCACAAGCGCCTGGAAGTCGCCGCAGAACCGTTTCGCTTCGCCATTCAACTGTGCGGGACCGAGCCGCCCGAGCAGCGCTTCGATGTGCGTGATGGGGTCTTCCATCAGCTTCTGCACCATCTGCTCGACATGGCCCTCTTTGTCGATCTTGAAATTCTGCGCCACCTGTCTTGCCGCCATCTTGGCCCGCGCCGCTTCTTGAAGCGTCTGGTTGACGGAGGGGTCGTTCGGGTCGCGCGCCCGGGAGACCTGCTCCACAGCCGCTTGCAGGCTCATCAACCCCGTCATGTAGGGCTGGTTCGGCGGCGCGATGTACTGGTCCGGGCAAGCCGGCGGCGTAACGAACTGCACGGGCTGGAAGGCCTGCCGGACCTCTTCGGCGGTCGCGCCAGCCGTGTTGACGCTGGCCAGACAGAACAAAGCCAGCAAGTAGGACTGGTTGCCGGCAAGCTGATTCAACTTCTTGGCGGCGTCCTCGACGCTTCCGTAGCGGAGAACGGTCGAGTTCTTGAGGTAGTCGCGCCAGTTGCCGATGAGGTCGGCGCGGTAGCGGGCAAGCAACTCCGGCTCTACCTTGGAACGGTCCAGCGCGGCGGACGCCTGCGGTCCCAGAACCCACTCCTCGCCCGCAAAAAACCTCTCGTAGTTCTTGATGGCGTCCTCGACGAACGCTGCGCCCTGTTTGGTGAAAGCGCCCTGCACGTCGTTCCCGTTCAGAATGATCTGCGCCGATCCGGGGAACTGCTTGTTGAAATTCAGCGGCGGGTTTCTGCGGTTGGCTTCGGCGAGTATGAACCGGTAGATCCGCTCCGATGCGGCAAACTGGCCGAGAAACCGGCGGGCCCGCTCGATCGCCAGCGTGTCGTTCTCGCGCGAATAGGGGTTGCCGTGCTTCAGCTCCTCGCTATAGAAATCGAACTGCCTCCGGGCGAGGCTGCGCCTGTCCTCATCCACCTGTTTCCGCGCCATCCAGCGGTCCTCGAGAAGCGGGGAGAGAAACATGCGGGTGGACTTGTCGGGGTGAGACGTGGTGATGAGATAAGCCTTCAGCGTGTCGTAGGTGGTGCCGTAGACGTCGTTCGGTCCCGGGCTCGCGGGCAACCCCCTGAGATGGCTCAACAGGCCTTCCTGAATGGCGCCGAACATCAGTTGCTTATACCGGCTGAAGTAGAGGTTCCGCGTCGTCGGGAGAAGCTCGTCGCCGGCGTATAGACCCCAGCGCAGGCGCCAGGGCGCTCCTTCCCGGCTGTAGCGGGAGAGGAGTTCCAGGCTCTGGCGGAGCGTTTCAATCCGCCCAAGAGAGTCTCGCGAAGCCAGCCCGTCGGCTGCCGGGGAAGCCACGCCGAGGCCCGTCACAGCCGCCGACACGTCTTTCAGGAGAGAGCGGTTGCCGAAGTAGGAAACCGTCCACGCCGTCCCCAATAGCAGCGAGAGACCCGCCGCCGCGGCGAAGACGGCTCGCTGCGCCGGAGCCGGTCCGGAACTCTTCGCGCTTGTCTGGAAGGCGACGTGATCGGCGAGAATCACCTCGTTGAACAGCCGCTGCAGAAAGACCCATTGGGGGATCCGCCGCGTGCGGCCGGACTCCTGCACAATCGGCCGGGCGTTCGGGCCGAACAGCGAGGAGTCCTGCTGCCTCAGCGCCCGGGAAACCTCCCGGGTCTCGACCGGACGAACGCCCGAGAAGTAGAATCCGCGCAGGAACGGGCTGGTCTGCAACTGGCTCGGACGGCACAATTCAACCAGGAACTCCACCAGCGGCTGCCGGAGTTTCCTGAATTCGCGCGGAAACTCGTAGATATTGCCGAGCTTCGAGCCGTCGTGCTCCCGCCCGAGTTGAATTGTGCGATGGGCGGTGAGGCCAAGGAAGAGCTGCTCGAATGCGCCGGTGAGCCGCCGGGTTTCGTCCTCGGCATAGACGCCCACGCGCGCGTCGAAGGCCATCGGCACAGTCGAGCCAACCACCTGATGAGCCTCGGCGTCGCTCATGTTGGCCACGAAATCGGTGAAGAACGGGATCCGGTCGCAGCGGGTGAACAGGCAATAGACGGGCAACTGGATTCCGAGCGCCCGGCAGATCTCTCCCAGCCGCGCGTTCAACCTGCGCGCCGTGTGGATGGCGGCTTCCCGCCCGCCGGGCTGCATCAGCTTCTCGATGTCGAAGAAGACGATCGCCGACCGCGGCGCGGTCTTCTTCTTTCCGAACACGGACGAAATGGCCGGTGGCTGGAGCCTCCGCAAGACCGCCGCCCAGCGTCCGGGGTCGTCGAGCATTTGCCCGCCTGGTTCCAATGCGACTGCCGCCCGCGTGAACCAGAGGTTCACCGACCGCGTCGGAACCACGTAGCCATCCTGCATCACGTGACCCGCAAGCAATTCGGGTTCCGCTCCGCAGGCCAGCAGGCTGCTGGTCTTGGCAGAGCCGGTCTCGCCCAGCAGGATCAGCACCGGAAGCGTGCCGAGCCTGGCATCCTTGCCGAGGCTGGAGGCGGCGAGACGCGCCTCCGCGTCCCGAAACAGCGGCTCGAGGTCCTCCGCCGGGGCGACGCCCGCGGCGGCAGCCCCGCCGGCGGCGGCGCCCGAGGCAGCCTTCTGCTGCCGCTTCGTCCACCAAAGCTGGAAGCCGGTGAACAGCCCCATGCCCAGCGCTACCAACACCATACGGACGACCGTTTCGATGGTTCCGGTGAGCTTGAGAAATGACACCGCGATCCATCCCGCCCCCACAAACAGCAGCATCGCCACCGCGCCGATGAGAGTAGAAATCATGTTCATGATGGCGCCCCCCTAGCGAACCATGGCCTTGAGAGAACTCAACCCCGACGAAAGCAGCACCTTGTACAGCACGAACAAAAGGAGCACCAGCCCGGCGCAAATGCCCGCAGCCCATTGAAGCCGCATTGTCCACACATCACCCACAGTGCCTACAGCCTGGACACCCGGCAGGCGCCAAGCCGGCGAGATCTCGGCGCGCGGAGCGCGGATTCTCTTGATCTTGTCCTCCACCGCCCCGGTGACCGCGCGGAGTTCACCGCGCCCGACAATGCTGTACTTGCCGGCGAAGCCAAGCAGCAGGCAGATTTGATAGACCTCCAGGACGTCGGCCAGTTCCGGAGTCTCCCGCCGTCCCATGAGCCGCTGCACGTTATCGAAAAAGATCTCGCCGGCGGTGTGCCGCCCGAACAGCTCTTCCTGCATCGGTTTCCTCACCCAGTCGGCGAAGGCGGGGCTTTGCAGGTTCAGAATCGTCTCGTCGAGAAAGGCGACGACGGCGAAGATGGCCAGGCGGATGTCTTCCTCGGTATAGGCGAGCGCCCGGGCTTCCTGGTCCGCCGCGCGCAGCGAGGCGCGCACCTGATTTCGGAACAGCTCGGCGTCATTGACAATCTGCCTGCCCGCGCGGAGACGCACGACGGCGGTCAGCATCTCCTGGAACGCGAGCGCCAGCCTTCCCTGGCGCTGGTCCGCGGTCTTCATTGATGAGTCAGTCGCGGGATTCATTCCTCAGTTCCTTCATCTCAGGATTCCAGTATCACCATCAGGTCCAGGTCCGGGTCGGGCAGTTCGCCGGGCGCGTAGACGCCGACTCTCTTGGTCAGCATGATGTGTTCCCAGCACGGTCCGGCCTTGTCGATGGCGAAATACTGGAAATCGACCCGGGCGTTCACCGCCGGAGGCGGAACCGGCAGGTGCCGCAGTGTCATTCCCGGCAGAGCGCGGGCCACCAGCTTGGGCACGAACTCCTGTGAGCACACCTTCAGCAGTCTCGGGACGCCGGAGATCACCTCGGATTCGCCGATCCCGCAGCGCACTCCGATGATCCACTGCGAGTGAACCAGCATCCGCGCGTCGGTGACTCCTCCAGACCAGAAGTGAGGCGCGCCGGCGGTCAGTTCGATCCGCACGCAGTTGCTCGGCACAACCAGCTCCAGGTGCGTGCGGATGTGGTGATCGAGCGCGGCGAAACACTCGGTCGGGTGCTCGTGGTCGTAGAGCGGCAGTTGCGATGGATGCGACTCCAGCCCGAACGTGCACAAAGCGCCGCCCAACCGGGCCATCTCCGCGTACAACTCCTCGGGATGCGCGTTCTTGGTCAGCATCAGGTGGCGGAGCGGCCCGAGCGCGCTGTTGACGCAATGCAGAAACCACGCGTTCGAAATGCCTTCGATCGAAAAGCCGGAAACCGCCGAAGCTCCCAGGTCCTTGGGCTTCGCCATCGTCCGGGCTTTGTCCTCCAGGACCTCGACGAGCCGCCGCAGCATTTCCATGAGCCAGGGACTCGCTTGCAAGCAAATTGCCGCGGGAATGAACTTCTCATCCTGCGTGTAATGGCCTGCCAAGTCCCTGCGGATTCTCGCCAGCGGAATGGCCTGCCTTTCGCCGATCTCACTCTCGACCAGGACCATCAGGTTCTTGGCGGCAAAGCCGATGGGTTTGGCGTCCTGTCCGGTGAGCTCATCGGCCACTTCCCGGAATTCGGCCCGGTAGCGGCGGGACTCGCCGGCGCCGTCAAGGTCGCAGTTCGCGCCTTGCGCAGAGATCGGCTCCACGGCAAGAAACACGTCCAGGCTGTCGCGTGTGGGGGGGAAGATGGGCGGCAGCGGGCGGTCTGCCGGCGGGGCGTCCGGATCGGGGATCAGAAACACGAGTCCGTCCGGAAAGACCCCTTTGGCGTGGATGACCCGAAGAAGCCCGTTCCGCAGCGCCTCGCCGTCAAGCTGAAGTCCGGCCAGCCCCCAAGGCGCATAGGACAGGGCCGACCAGGTGAACCGCACCAGATTCTCAAAATACCGGTTCTGCGCCTGAAAGTGGTGCGGTCCCAGGTGCATCCCTTCGGACCACACGATGCGGGACAGTTCGTTCATTGAAGCATCTCCGAGAGACAGACTCGTTCGGCCTTTATAATGGGAATCGCATTCGCGGAGCAATCTCCATGAGTTTCTACCATAGGTATGAACTGGTGCGGCTCGTCCACAGCGGCGAGCCAAAAACCTTTGAAGCGCGGGAAATCTCGACCGCCCGGCCGGTGCTGCTGCATTTGTGGAGCATGGGCGAGGAGGCGCGCAGATCCGCTCTGCTGCTGAGACTCCGCGATTTGATGCGAACCGATCCGGCGTTGCTGCTTGGCGCGGTCATCGAAGTCCAGGAATCGGCTGAGCCGCCGTACGCGGTCACGAAGCCCGAACCGGACTTTCCTGGCCTTTCCGCCTGGCTTGAAGCCAAGCTCAACCCTTCCAGCGCGCCTGCCGCGATGCCGCCGCCGGCCCACGCTGTTCCGCCCGTGACGCCGCATCCGCCCCCGGCTCCTCCGCCGCCCGTCCAGGAACAGGGGGAATTCACGAGGATGTTCGGAGGCGCCGCCGCAATGGCATCGGCGCCGCCGCCGGCTGCCCCGCCACCCGCAGCCCCGCCGCCCGCTGCGGCGCCGCCGCCTGCCCAGCAGCAGGGAGAATTCACCAGAATGTTCGGCGCTTCCTCCGCCGCTCCACCGCCGCCGCAACAGCCTCTACAGCAGCCGCCGCCACAGCAGCAGCCGCCACAGCAGCCACCGCCACAGCAACAGCCGATGGGTGAGTTCACCAGGCTCTTCGGTTCGCCGTCCGCCTCTGCGGCGCCTCCGCCGCCGCCAGCCGCGCCGGCTCCGGCGCCCGCAGCTCCGCCTCCCCGAAGCCAGCCAGCATCCTCCCAGCCGCCGGTTGGAGAATTCACGAAGTTGTTCGGATCGGCCCCGGCGCCGGGCGACGCTGCCGTCCATCCGCCGGCTCCGCCACCGCCGCAACCAGCCTTTGATGCGGCCCCTCCGTTTGGCCCGCCGCAGGCCCAGGCGCCGCCGAAAGCGCAGGCTCCGGCCAGCGGGCCGGGGGAATTCACGAAGCTGTTCGGCAGCCCGTACGGCGCGGGTTCATTGCCGCTCGAAGAGATCGAAAAAAGCGCCGCCTCGCCGCCTCCGGCGGCTCCCATCACCCGGCCATTCCAGGGACCAAGCGACTTCACCATCCAGTTCGGCCATACCGGGGGGGCCGCCGCCCCGCCGCCGCCCGAGTATAACAAGCCACTCTCTTCGACCGGCCTCTTCTCCGTCCCCGAGCCCGCCGCTGCCCCGCCGCCGGTGGCCCCCTCCGGGCCGGGGGAATTTACCAGGGTCATGATGCGGCCGCCCAACCTCCAGCCTCCGCCTGCTCCCGCCGCGCCGGCAGTCCAGCTGCCCGTGGCGCCCCCTCCGGCGCCCGGAACGCTTCCCACGATGCCGGTCCAGAACCAGAAGCCCTGGCTCGCTCCCCTGGTCGCGGTTCTCACAACCCTCGTGGTCCTCCTTCTGATCGCTGTCGTCGTCCTCATGTTCAAACGCTGACCGGTCAATCGGCGGGCAGCAGAACGACCAGCTCAAGCTGCGGATCGGGGAAATCGCCGGGAACGTAGACCGCGATCGTCCGCGACCGCTCCACCGCCTCCCACGCCAGCCCCGACCGGCTCAACAGAAAATACTGATGGTTCAATCTCACCGGGATCGATGCGGGAGGCGACGGCTGGTGCAGCAGGGGAACACCCGGCAGCGCCTGCCGGACGAGATGCTCAATGTGCGTCGCCGAGCACACCTTCACCAGATGCGGCCCCTTTCTGATCAACTCGTCCTCGCCCACGCTTGCCGAGAGCGCCAGGTAGAGCTTTGTGTCTCTCAAGTACTTCTCTTCGGGAATGGTGGCCGCATAAATCGACGGCCTGACCATCCGCAGCGGCAACGAAACGAAATTGCTGGGCACCACCGTCTCCAGCAGGTGCAGCAGCCGCTCTTCCAGGGTCGAGAAGACCTCCCCGAGCGACTCATGGTCGTACACAGGCAGATCGCGCGGCGCGACGGTGGATGAAAACGTCGTCAGCGTCGACGCCAGGCTCGAAAGCAGTTCGAAGAGCTGTTCGGGATGGCCGCCGCGAGTCTCAAACAGGTGCCGGAGCCCCGGCAGATGGTGGTTGACCGAGTACAAGAGCCAGAAATTGGCGATGTCGGTCGAAGTGAACTCGGCCAGGCTTTGGTTCTTTTGCCTCCGCAACGCGCTAAGCATGGAGCTCTTGGCCGAAAGGATTTCGAGCAGGCGGCGGGCCATGCCGGAAAGCGCCTCACTGGCGCGGAACTCGAGCAGCGGCGGGACAACCGAGGAGTCATAGCTGAGAATGCCGGTGGCGTCGCGCTTCACGCGTCCCGCGCGCATCAGCACGTGGCCGCCGAGATTCTCGCCCTCGATCAGCAGGCGGAGATTCTTTCGCGCCAGTTGAACCGGCCGCTCGGCCAGTCCCGTGTTCTCGTCGCGCCGCATGACCACTTCCGCCAGATACCGGGTCGCCATTCCGCGTTCGGGCGCGGAGACGTTTACGGCCTGATTCTTGTATTCCGGCAAACCCAGGTAGACATCGACCGCCGTGACATCGCCGGTCAGGAATTCACCGAGCGCTCTGGCTTGCGGAGCAGGATCGGAACCCGGGATTCGAAAGGGCGTTCCGTCCGGCAGCAGTCCTTCGGCATCGAGAATGCCAGCCGCTCCGGCGGCCAGGGCCTCGGGATCCATGCGCAGCTTCGTGAATCCCCAAGGGCAGTATGTCAGGCTGGCCATCCGGAATTGCACCATGTTTTCGATGAACCGGTCCTGCGCCTGCAAATGCTGCGGAGTCAGGAAGGTCCCTTTTGCCCAAAGGACGGGATGCAGTTGCCTGGATGCGCTCTCAGTCGACACTCGGGACGCCCTCCTCGCAGCGCCAGTTCCGCGGACGCCAGCCGCGGCTGCCGCTCCCTCATCATAGAATGCGGAACCCAGAGGTTCTACCGCATCAATTATTCTAGTCACTCCTGGAATGCTGTCCTCAGTTCGCCCGTCTCGGACCGGTTGAATGGCGAAGAAATGGCCCGGCCGCGGATCTCGGGCATCGACCTCGTCACGTCGGACGACGCCACGCCGGAGCAGCGGTGCGCCCTCGCCGGGCTCCGCAAGCCCGCCGAAGCCGCCCGCTTCATCACCCCCGCAATGGAGATGCTCGAAGCGCTCTGACGGCGCGCCTCCCTGCCGGTGAGCGTATACTGGCTCCAACCAACTCCAACACATCGGAGGGAGCTATGGGATCGCCGGCTTTCAATTTCTCTCGCAATCTGGACTTCCTGAACCAGGCGGGCTCTTTGGGATTCAAAGTCGCCGGGACAGTGGACCAACAGGTAGGTGCCGCGCTGCTCAAGGACACCCCGTTCCCGGACCGCACCATCCGCTTTGGGGACATGAAACTCGAGGCGTCCACGGCATCGCCCATCGTCTTTTCACGGCAGGGCGGCGACAAAATCTCGTTCTCGGCCAAGGGCGGAGCGTTTGCCGGCGCCGGCGTTTATGTCAATGCCTCGGAGCTCCTCAAGGATTTGCCCGCCGGCCAATTCGCCTCGCCGGCTCTGGATTTCGAAGCGGCTCCAGGCGACTTCCTGGCCGCGGTTCGCTGGGGATATGACGCATCCGCCACGGCGAGCGGAGCCATGGCGCTCGGAGCAGCCGGCTCCGCCACGATTCAGGCACAGGAGTCGGCTGATGGCCTGTTCGCCGTGGTGCGCCGTTTGCCCAAAGCCACCGGCGCCAGAACTCTCATTCAGAGCGTCGCCGATAGTTGGCTCCTGCCGCGGCAAATCCGCTCCGTGGAAGATCTCGCCCCCGGCACCTGGCTGCTCGCCGAGGTTCTGGGCAGCGTGCAGGTCAAGCTCGGCGCGGCACTCGGCTACGACTTCAACTGGGTTCGTGAGGTGGGGCTGGGACAGCTCAAAGGCGACATCGGCTTGCGTGTCCAGCTCGGGTTGGCTACCGCCATCGGGTTCAAGGCTGCGGGCAGGTGCGTGGTGGTTGTCAGCCGCGAATCCGGGGAGAAGACCCTTCGCCTGCGCGTGCTGCGGGTCAAGTCCAGGCAGCTCGACTTTGCGCTCAATGCCTCGGCGGCGGTGAAAGCCGTCGACACTCTCCTTCCTCGAGATGCCGACGACCTCGTCAAAGCCGTCTTTGGCGTCCACGGTGAACAGATCCTGAAAGACATCGCGGTTGTCCAGAAGTGGACAGACGTTAAGAAACCTTTACCTGAGCTGCTGGCCGCGGCGGGGGTCGACGGCGCGGAAGAGTTGATCGCCCGCATCGCCGGGATTGAGGTTTCCGAACTTGCCGCCCGGGTCGATGAAGCGCTCAATCGAGTCGCAGAATTCACCCGGAAATGGGAGGACCTTCCGCACACCGTCTCTTCCGCGATTCTGCGCCTGGCATCCGGCAAGCCTGCAATCGCTGAAGTGAAAGAGATCGCAGCCGCCTTGGCTGCCGCCGACAAAGCCGCGCTCGAGAAACTGCTCAAGGAGCGGCTGTCGCGCATCGACTTTCCATCAACGCCCGCGGGCCAACTGATTGAAGCCATTGCCAATGGGCCGGCGCTGGCCCTTTTGCTGAAGCCGCTCACGGAAGTAAAGTCGGTTGCGGAGAAGGTTCTCGGCGTTCTGGACGGCAGTGAAATCGAGAGTGTTTTCGCGCGGTTCCAGACCTATCTCGAAGAGAGGCTCAATTTTGACGCCATCCTCCAGCCACTGTCAAAAGCCAGTTTCAAGACGCTCGACGGCTTGCTCAGGAAACGGCTGGCTGACTTCCTCGGCAAGCAGAATCTCGATTTCGAGGATCTCGACCGCATCCGCGGCGCGATCAACGTGGTCATCGGGCGAAGGCAGGAGTTCTACGAGAAGGCGCTGGAGGCGATCCACCGCCGCTACACCTTCGATCTTGCCTACGCATTCCAGAAAAGCTCGGAGAACCAAGCGCTTCTGGACGCCACGTTCGATTTCTCCCAAGACCCTGCGGGTGTCCGGACGTTCTTCGAGCACGCCCTGGCAGGCGATTTCGACTTCGTCTTCACCAATCACCATCCGAGAGTGAAGTTGAATCTCGCCGAGCTCTCCCACAACATCAGGCGCCAAAGCCACACCGACGTGACTTTGCCGTTCATGTCGAGGTCCATGGGCCACATGAACGATTCTTTAGCTACGGCGCGTGTCGAAGAGCAGGACGGGCGGGTGGTCGCCTACCGGCTCGAAACCAGCGACAAGGTGGCCAACAACCAGCGCACCAGCGTGCTCTCGCTGTCGATGGCGTTGAGCGCGGCGGGTTTTGAGGCAGGTCAAGTGCGAGTCCATCAGAAGAAGCTGGATCTGACGTATTCATCCGTGTTCGTCCGCCGCGACATGACCCGGAAACAGTTGGCCTCAGCGTTGGAGCCCATCGCGGTGGCCTGTTTCCCCAATCAACTGAAGGACCTGGATCATTACGTCGATTTCATCGACCGGCGGACCGAGGAGGCGATCCCGGCAACGCCGACGACGCTCGGCAATGGGGTGGTTGCCTTACAGGCGGTACTGCCCGAGGGCGCGGCGGCGGCAGCCGGGGCGTGCTGGCTGGCGCTGCCCTCCGACAAGAAGGACCCGGTCTATCGCGACATGTCGATGGCCATCCAAATGCGGCTGAAGAAGCTGCTTCATGAAAGTTACTTCACAGAACCGGAGCGGTATCACAACTTAGTGCCGGCGCAGGTTCTGCTGGCCTATTGCTCGATGCCGCCGAGGGTGGATGCCGGAATGAGCAATCCGCCGTATTGGGATACCGCCAACGAGCAGGAAGTCTCGGCCATGCTCGGCAAGGACCAGACCGTGAAGAAAATGCAGGATTTGCTGAAGAAGGCGGAAGCGTTGCTCAAGGACACCGGAGACGCGGGGCAGTACAAGCCGCGGGACGCCGGGCGCATCCTGGGCTCGGTGAGCCCTCGCGATCCGCGGCTGAGGGGCCTGCTGTTCGTCGAGTTCGAGATCATCAGCCATGCATTCCAGGCGGGGCTGAAGATGGCGCAATTCAAGGAGAAGAGCGCCAAGCCGCAGGGGGCGGTGGTGGCGCTGGCGGAGTTTGGCGCCAAGCTGACCACCGCGTTCAACCAGGAAGTCGTGAACATGTACGTGGGCGACAGCGTCCGGGCGATCGGCACTGCGCTATTCCTGGCGGCGACAAGAGCCATCGCGCCGCCGCATCTTGCCGCGGCGCTGAGCGGGGCAAGCGCGCTGCTGACGATCGAGTTCGCCAAGCCGGGGGCGCCGTTCGACACGCAAGCCGTTCTGAACAAGGGCAGGCTGCCGGACGGACTGGCGGTGGTGTCGGAGAGCGTGGCCGAGATCGTGTGAGGGGTCAGCCGTTCTTGGATTCAACGATGAAGGTCACCGGCCCTTCGTTGGCGAGTTCCACGGTCATTATCGCCTGGAATTCGCCTGTTTCGACCTGAATTCCGCGTTCGCGGGCCTTGGCGACAAAGTGCTCATAGAGCCGGCGGGCTGTCTCCGGCGGCGCGGCATCGTCGAAGCCGGGCCGGCGGCCTTTGCGGGTGTCGCCGTAGAGGGTGAACTGCGAGACGACGAGCATCGCGCCGCCGGTGTCGAGCAGGCTGAGGTTCATCTTGCCTTCGGGGTCGGAAAAGATCCGGAGGCCCGCGACGCGGCCGGCGAGATACTCGGCTTCGGCTTCGCCGTCGCCCTTTCTCACGCCGAGCAGGACCAGCAGACCGGCTCCGATTTCGCCGGTGGTGCGGCCGCCGGCGGTGACGCGGGCCCGGGAGACCCGCTGTAAGATCGCTCGCATCCTGAACTGATCCTATACAGTTTCGGGGCCGCCCGGCCGAAGAGACGATCAAGGGCAACGTTTTCTCATGATCTTCAAACGCCGCAACCGGCCGGGAGTTCCGAGCGGTTTTCTCCGTTTCGAGAGCAGCAAAGACCGCAAGCAGGTATTCGGGCCGAGCGACGGCGACTACATCCATCTGCGCGACGAGTTCGGCAATTAGTGGCGGGGAGTCGCCTAGAGGCAATACGACGACACGATCCGCTACCGCTTCCGCGATTCCGAAGGCAACTACATCAGCGGCGTCAGCGACGGCTACGGCGTCACCCTGCGCGATCAGAAGGGCAGAACCTGGAGAGGGTTCTTCGACTAGCCATCTTCCGTTTGCCCCAACAACTCTTCACTCACGGCACAGATTCGAGTGCGCGTCCGATACAATCGCACACATGCGCCGGGAGCTCAGACGCGGGCTTCGATCCCTATGGATCATCCTGGGACTGTCATTCACGACATGGATGTTCGTGGGGTTCCAGGCGGTCGACGTGCCGGACGATGTCCTCAAGGGTGATCAGCAGGTAGCGGTGGCGTCAACCGGCCACGGCCTGGAGTTTCGGGGCCGGGTGAATCAACAGCGGGCCGGCATCATTTTTCTTCCAGGCGGCATGGTGCAGCCGGTTGCGTATGCGCCGCTGATGAGGAGAATCGCGGCTGCCGGATATCCTGCTCACCTGATGTACCTGCCAATGCGTTGCGCATGCACCGAGGCTCAGGTGCAGGAGCTTTTCGAAAACATCCACGGGCTGATCAAGGCTGAACCCGACATCGCCTGGATTCTGGCAGGACACTCCCGCGGCGGCATGCTGGCAACTCGCTTTGCGCATGAGAACCGCGCTGGACTCGTTGGTCTCGTGCTGATTGGCACCACACACCCACGCGACTTCAGCCTGGCGCACCTCACGATACCAGTGACGAAGGTCTATGGCACTTGCGACGGCATCGCCAGCCACGCCAAGATGCGCGAGAATCAACATCTTCTGCCGCAGGACACGACCTGGGTGGAGATTCCGGGCGCTAATCACGTGCAGTTCGGCTACTACCGGCATCAACTCGGCGATGATCAAGCCACCATCTCGCGGGCAGAGCAGCAAAGACTCCTCCATGCAGCCCTGCTAAATGCGTTGTCACGTGTCCTTGCCAGGACCGGCTATGGCCGGTCCATATACTTCCTGTAGAGCCTGGTGTGCCGGGATTCAAGGTCGACTTCGCGCCCCTGGATGAACATCATCTTGACGCTTGAGCGGGGTTCGAGCGGATCGCCGTCGGTGAGGATCAGGTCGGCCACTTTGCCGGGTTCGATGGATCCGTGCGAATCCGCGAGTCCCCAGATTCTGGCCGGGGTCATCGTGATCGATTTCAGCGCGGCGTCATACGGCAGCCCGAAGGCGACCGCCTGGCCTGCCTGGAACGGCAAATTGCGGGCGAATTGAAGCCCGAAGCTGGCGAAGGCGAATTCGACGCCCGCCTGATGCAGCCGGGCGGGGAGGGTGAAGGGATCGTCGTAGGGATCGTCTTCCTCCATGCGGATGCTGTACGGAGAGCCTAAGATGACGGGAATCCGCTTCTTGCCGAGTTCCTCGATCATCTTGCCTGGCCGGGTGACGCCCGTCAGGATGATGCGGATTTTCTGCTTCTCCGACCATTCCACGGCTTCGCGGATGGCCCGTTCCCTGGCGGCCTCGACCAGGAGCGGTTTGACGCCTTCGAGCACAGGCAGCATCGCCTCGAATTTACGATCGGCCGGGACAGGGCCGGCTTTTTTGGCTGCCTGATAGCGCCTGGCCTGCTCAATGAACTCGGTGAGTTTCTGGATGTTCTCCTCCTTCGCGCGGTTGGCCTGAGAGAAACTGCTCTGCCTGCGGGCTCCGGGCACGAGCATGGAGGGGTCGAAGCCGCCGCGGCCTCCCTGCGAGGGAACGGGCCAGACCGCCTGGAGGGCGGTGTAGGGCACAGCCAGCATCTCCTCCCAGGTGTAGCCGCTCAGGCGGATGATCGACGCCTGGCCGCCGATGATGCCGGTCTGCCCCTGGCCGCCGGCCACGCCGGGCAGGATCTGCACCATCGTCGTTCCGTTTCCGCGAATGACCGGGATGTGTTCGGACTCCGGATTGACGGCGGAAATGGCCTTCAGTTGGGGATTGAACATGCCCAGTTCGCCGGTGTCGATCGTCTCGCGGACGCTGGAGACTTCCTGCAAACCGACTGGAGAGCCGGAATCAATGAAGCCCGGATAGACGTGGAGGCCTTTGGCTTCGACGATCCGGATTTTGTTTTTGCCCTGGGCCGCTTTGTTCTGGATCTTGAGGCCGATCTCGGCGATCTTGCCGTCAAGCACGAGCAGCGAGGCGTTTTCCACAGCCGGACCGGAAACCGGGTGGATGGTGGCGCCGCGGATCAGGAAAGAGTCGTCCTGGCCCGCCGCCAGGATGCCGGCGGCAGCCATGGTGAGAAGAATCGGCCTAGTCATTGGTGGTCGGCCTCCGCTGCTGGATTTGCTGTTGGAGATTGCGCTTTTCTTCCTCGCGCTGCTTTTCGATGAGGCCCTTTTTCTTCGCCTCCTTCTGGGCGCGTTCGGCGATGTCCTGATCGCGGTCGAAGTAGACCTGGCCGTCGATGAAGACCTTCTCGACTTTTGCCTGAATGGAGAGCGGGTGCTTGTCCCAGAAGACGAGGTCGGCATGCTTGCCCGGCTCGATGGAGCCGACATACTGGTCGACGCCAAGCTGTTTGGCGGGGTTGATGGTCACCATGGCGAGCGCCTCGTCCTCGGTCAGGCCTCCGTAGCGGATGATCTTCGCCGCTTCGAGGTTGAGGCGGCGTCCGAGGTCGCCGCCGCCGGCATCGTCGGAGTTGAGCGACACAACGACGCCCTTTTTGTGCATGATCGCGGCGTTGTACGGGATGGCGTCGAAGGCCTCCATCTTGTAGGCCCACCAGTCGCTGAAAGTCGAACCCATGTAACCGGCGGCGGCGATCTCCTTGGCGACTTTGTAGCCTTCGAGAACGTGCTGGAAAGTAGCGCGTTTGATCCCGAATTCCTGGAGGAGCCGGATCGCCATGAGGATCTCGTCGGAGCGGTAGCAGTGGACGTGCGGGATGCGCTTGTTCTCGAGCACTTCGACCAGAGTGTCGAGTCTGAGGTCACGGCGAGGCGGCAGTCCCTGCCTGCCGGCTTCCCACTTTTTCCATCGCTCCTGGTAGAGGCGCGCTTCGGTGAAAGCCTCGCGGATGACGTCCTAGACGCCCATGCGCGTGCCGGGATAGCGGAGGGCGCCTCCGGTGAGGGCCGCCAAGGGGTTGCTGGAAGAGCCGGCGCGCTTCGGGTTTTCGCCCAGCGCGAACTTGAGCGTGGGGGGAGCTTCCTTGAAAACAAGCTCGCCGGCGCTCTTGCCCCAACGGGATTTCAGGACGATGTTCTTGCCGCCGATGGAATTGGCGCTGCCGTGCATCGTATGAAAGGTTGTGCAGCCGCCGGCCAGGACCCGGTAGATGGAGATCGATTCGGGGTTGACCTGATCGTCCACGCCGAGCATGGCGGTCACCGAAAGCGATGCCTCGTTGACGCCGTCGACGGCGATGTGGGTGTGGGCATCGATCAAGCCGGGGGTGATATGGCGGCCCTTGGCGTCGACGACTTTCGCGCCGCCGGGCATCATGACCTTCTCGCCGGCATCGGCGATGCGGCCGTCACGGACGACGATGGAGCCCTGGAAAGTCCCCTTCGTCACAGTGTGGATCATGGCGTTCTGGATGACAGTGACGGAAGACTGGGCGGCCGCGAATGAAGCAGCGGCGCCGATGACGCACAGGAGGCGGTTGATCATCGGATGATCTCCTCATCGGTTTCTCCGGTCTGGCTGCCGGGGCGTTGTCCGCCGGGAGGACCGCCGGGTCCGGGGCCTCCGGGCATCTGGGGCGCCTGCGGCGCGGGCACATACTTGACGCCGTCGATGAAAAGCATTCGCACTTTCGTGCGGTCGTCGAACAGGTCGCCGTCCATGACCGCGAGATTGGCGATCTTGCCCGGCTCGATCGAGCCCAACTTCGCTGCCAGGCCGAAGATTTCGGCGGGTGTGAGGGTGATCGATTTCAGAGCGTCCTCCTTGCTGAGGCCGAGATCAATGGACTTCTTGAGGGCGCGGATGATGTCGCGCGGGGCGCCGGCGCCTTCGCTGCTCATCGCGAATGGAACGCCGGCGGCAGCGAGGATCTTGGGCGATTGCGGGGCCATATCACGCATTTCGAGAGTGCGTAGAGAATCCTGCTGTTCGGGATCGGAATCGCGCTCGCGCGCGGGCCAGCGTGAATTCAGGATGACGGCGGCGTTGGCCTGTTTCAGGACCGGCGCCATGCGATAGCCTTCCTGGACGCCGTAGAACACTGGAGTGGCCTTGAGATCCCCGGCCAGTTTCAGGACGCGCTCCAATTGGATGGGGTTGGGAGCGGGCAGGAGGACGCGTGGATAGCCGGCGAGGTGCTCGAGCGCGCGGTCGTAGTCAGGGCGCCTGATCCCGGAGGCATTGGCGGCGTAGGCCGACTTCGCCTGGGCGTAATGGGCGGCGTCCAGCCACAACTGGCGGAAGTACGAGAGGATGCCCATTTGAGTATTGGGGAAGCCGCTGTAGCCGCCTGGGGTGAAAGTCATCTGGAGGCCGATGGAGGGCTCGACGACCATGGCCCCGCCGGTGGCGCCGGCCAGGTTGACCGCCGCGCCGTGGCCTCCGATGAGGCCGCCGCGCGGGAAGGTCATGGCGGTGGTGAAGCCGGAGCTGCGCGCCGCCTCGAGCCGCGTGTCGGACGGGCGGACCAGGTCTGCGGCGCGCACCCAGGTGTTTGTGCCGGGCCTGTCCTCGGGCCCCTGCGAGCGGGGAGCCTGCTGGCCGGTTTGAAGGGCGCTCAGGATGGCCTGAGTTCCTCCGCCGCCCCGGCCTGTGGCGGTTGGGGCGGCAGCCGTTGCTTGCGGGATGCCCCAGGTGCTGTAAGCATCGATCAAGCCGGGGTAGATGGTGAGCCCGGTTCCGTCGATGACGAAGGCTCCGGCGGGCGGTGAAGCCGAAGGGCCGACATCGGCGATGAGCCCATCCCGAATGACCACGGTTGCTTTCTCCATCACCGAGCCTTTGACCGGAACGACTCGCGCGTCCCGGATGGCGACCAGCGACGGCACTTCGGCCTGAGCCGCCAAGGCGGCAGCGCAGAACAGGGTTGCGGCGGACCTCAAGTTAAACAACATGGTGAAACCATTTATTCTAAGCCCCGGCCAGACTAGACTGAAAAGGAGCTATGCCTCCGCAAAAGCCCCTTCGCTATCGAGATGCCGGTGTGAACATCGACGAGGCCGGCCGCACGGTCGATTTCATCAAGGACGCCGCCCGGCGGACTTTCAGCCGGAACGTCCTGACCGGGATCGGTTCATTTGGGGCGATGTACGAGCTCAGGAACTGGAAACGGCCTGTCCTGATCTCCTCAGCCGATGGGGTGGGCACGAAGCTGAAGGTCGCGTTCATCACCGGCCGGCACGACACGGTGGGCTCGTGCCTGGTCAACCACTGCGTGAACGACATCGCCGTTCAAGGCGCGGTTCCACTGTTTTTTCTCGACTATTTTGCGGTGGGGAAACTCGACGCCGGAGTCGCCGCTCAAGTTGTGACCGGACTGGCGCGCGCCTGTGAGGAGAACGGCTGCTCGCTCATTGGGGGTGAAACCGCCGAAATGCCGGGCATGTACGCTCCGGGCGAATACGACCTGGCAGGTTTCATTGTCGGCGCCGTGGAGCGGAACGAACTGCTGACCGGGGCAATGATCAAACCTGGAGACGTTCTGATCGGGCTGCCCTCCAACGGGCTTCACACCAACGGGTACTCGCTGGCGCGGAAACTGCTGTTCGAAATCGCCGCTTACAAGCCAAAGACTTTCATTCCCGAACTGGATTGCACGGCCGCGGATGAGCTCCTGAAGGTCCACCGCAGCTACCTCAAGCCCATTCAGAAGCTCGCCAAGGCGGGCCTGCTGCTCGGCGCGGCGCACATTACCGGCGGGGGCATTTCGGACAATACGCCTCGCATCCTGCCTAAGGGAGTTGCGGCGGAAATCAAAGTGGGTTCATGGCCGGTGTTGCCGGTTTTCGAGCTGCTGCGCCGGCTCGGAAACATCCCTGAAGACGATTACCGCCGGACGTTCAATCTCGGAATCGGGATGATCCTGGTGGCGCCGGAGAAGAAGGCAGTGAAGGCCCGCCGGCTGCTCGACAGGATGAAGGAGCCCCATTACGAGATCGGGCGCGCCATCCGGCAGCCGCGCGGCAAGAAGGAGAGGGTGATCTACCGATGAGACGGCTTGCGATTCTGGTTTCCGGCCGCGGATCGAACTTCGAGGCGATCGCCCGAAACATCGCCGCCGGGAAGTTGGACGCGGAGATCGCGATCGTCATTTCGAACAATCCAGAAGCGAAGGCGCTGGAAACGGCGGCCACCCTGGGGATCAAGGCGCGATGCGTTCCGTCGAAGGGCGTCGATTCGGACACTTACGCGGCTCGGGTGCGCGATGTGCTTGCGCCGCTGGGGATCGATCTGATCGTGCTTGCCGGATTCATGCGGAGGGTGGGCCAGCCGCTGCTGGATGCATACCCGCAGAGGATACTCAACATCCACCCCGCGCTGCTCCCCGCCTTCCCTGGGTTGCACGTGCAGCAGCAGGCGCTGGACTACGGCGTGAAGGTCTCCGGCTGCACGGTGCACTTTGTCGACAGCGGCATGGATACGGGGCCGATTGTGGCGCAAGCGGCGGTCCCCGTTCTCGATGACGACACGGCGGAAAGCCTGGCTGCGCGCATCCTCGCCGAAGAGCACCGGATCTACACCGAGGCCATCGCGCTGGTGCTGAGCGGCAAGTACAGGATCGAGGGCCGCAGGGTGGTCCGGACGTCATGATCAGCCGGCGCACTTTTCTCTCTCTCGCCGCGCCACGGAGGCCGCGTCCGAATTTTCTTTTCATCCTGATGGACGACATGGCCGCAAGGGCGTTGAGCTGCTATGGCAATCCCTATGTTCAGACGCCGAACCTCGACCGCCTGGCGCGCGAGGGGACGAGGTTCACAAACGCCTACGCCACGCCGCAGTGCACGCCCACGCGCGCCACGCTTCTGACGGGACAGTACACGGCCCGCAACGGAATGTGGCATGTCATCCCCTGGTACGGCACGCCCTGGGCGAGAGTCTCGGAACCCGCCTACCGGGAGCAGCTCTCGCGCGAGACATTCACGCTCGGCAAGGGCCTGCGCCAGGCTGGCTACGCCACAGCCTGCCTCGGCAAGTGGCATCTCACGACGGGAGCGGACGGCAACTATAACTTCCTGAAGGATTCCGCCGCCGCCCATTACGGCTTCGACCGCGCTCTGCCCGACCTGCCCAAGGATGAGATGGCCGCCGACCGCGCGGTCCGCTGGCTCACCAGCCGGGCCATTGAATTCATCGACTCCGAAGCCACGAAGCCCTGGTTCTGCTATCTTTCGCACCACGCCACGCACCGGCAACTCGCCGCGCCGCCCGAGCTTGTCGAGAAGTACCGGAAAAGGGGCTTTCCTGAGAAGGGGTTGAACCAGGCGATCGCGCTCGCCTCGATGGAGCACATGGACGCGGAAATCGGCCGCCTGCTGCGCCACCTGGACAAGACCGGCCAAGCCTCCCGAACCGCAGTGATTTTTACTACCGATAACGGCGGCATTTTCGAGCAGTACAACCACGTTCCTGTTCGCGATGAATCCGGATGGCGGCTGAATCTGAATGACCGCGAATTCGAGAGCGCGCCGTTCCGCGCCGGCAAGGGATTCGCCTACGAGGGCGGCATCCGGGTTCCAGCGATCGTGCGCTGGCCGGGACTGACACCGGGAGGCAGAGTGGAGCACACGCCGGTTCACATGGCCGACTGGATGCCGACGATGTTGGAGGCGGCGGGCGCGGTTGCGCCGAGGAATCATGCGATCGACGGTGTCAGCTTAGTGAGCCTGCTTGCCGGGCGGCCCATGGCCGGCCGCGATCTGTTTTGGTACATGCCCCTCTACGACCTCCGATGGGCCGCAACGCCGTGCGCGGTCATCCGGAGCGGCCGCACCAAACTGATCGAGTACTTTGGGGACCACTTCGTGCCGGAAAACGGCGCCCTGCGCTACACGCCCCAGCCGAAGGTGGAGATGTTTGACCTTTTCGATGATCCGGCGGAGGCCAATGATCTGGCGCCATCCCGCGGCCGCGAGGCAGCGGCGCTCCGGCAGCGGCTTCATCGCTGGATCCGTTCCTGCGGCGCTGTCATCCCCGGGGCGAACCCGCGGCATGATCCAGCCCGGGAACTCACGGAGACACGAGAGAAGCCGGCTTGACAAGGCGGCAACGCACGAGCGCGGTGGTGAACTCGCGGCTCCAGGAGGAGTGAAACCGCTTCAACGGACGGATGGGGACAAGCTCCAGGCTGCCGATGGCGAATCCGCTCTGCGCGACGAGGCGCTCAAAACGGGCGATGGTCATCTGGTTCAGCCCGCCTTCCACCTCTTCGAAGCGGCGTGCTCCGTCGGACTTGAAGGTGGCCCGCCACCGGCAGAGGGCGGTTTCGCTGAACAGCAGGTGCGCCCAGGGGAAGACGCTGAATGTATGGCCGCCAAGAGGATGTCTCCAAGGAGGACCGAAGCTGACCAGGACTTCGCCAGCAGGCTTCAGCAGGCGATGCATCTCTGCAAGAATTCCGGCCGGGTCGGCGAAATGTTCGAAGGCATCGATACTGATGATCAGGTCGACCGGCTCGGAACATCGAGTGACGAACGAGCAACGCTCCGCCAGTCCGGCGGCTTGGGCGTGGCTCCGGGCTCGGGCGAGGATTTCGGGCCGCAGGTCCAGACCGATGGCGCGGACGGCGCCGGCGCGGACCGCTTCCAACACTTCCCAGCCCTCGCCGCAGCCGAAATCCAGAACAGTCCTGCCGCGGATGCGCTCCAGAGCAGCGGCTCCGAGCAGGTGCGCCAGCTTGCCGCGCTGCGGTCCGGCGCTTTCGCACAGCCGCCCTGGGCTCCGCGGCCAGAGAGAGGTCAACAGGCGAAACTGAAATTCTTCGAGCATCCGCGGTTCACTTTCCGGATAGTCTCTCTCGCGCGGCCGCGATGAGCCGGGCGGGCCATGGGCGAAACTCGGCGACCGACAGGCAGACCAGTCCCGTGTAGACGGTAACGACCGCTCCTCCTTGAAAGACAAGCGTGGCCAAGGGCAGCGGCAATTCGGGAAGAGAGAAACCAACCGCGGCCGCCCCGAGCGCGGCGCAGGCGATGCCGGCCGCCGCGCTGGCCGGGAAGCGAATGGCGATGCACTCGCGGGAGGCGCGAACGAGGAAGACCAGCATCATTCCGAAGCCCATGATGGTGGAAATGACCGCGCCATAGAGCCCCATCGGCCGCAAGAGCAGAAGGAGCAGCGCCAGCTTGACGACGACGCTCCAGAACAGATACCACGACATGCCAAGCGTCTTCTTGGTGATCAGCGGGCCGATGTTCAGGATCGTGATCGAGGCGAACATCATCACGGCCAGCATCAGCGGCGCAAGCAATCCGTGCGCGCCCTCGTACTTTTGAGACCCGAGCACGACAATGATTTCGCGCGAGCAGACCGCGGAGACGAGAATGACCATCACCATGCCGGCCGCCGCGTAAATGAGAATCCGGTTCAGGAAACGCGATGTGGCCTCCAAGCCCTCTTCGCGCCAGAGGCGGAGGCAGATCGGCAGAAGGGCAAGGTTGAGCGGCGTCTGAGTCAGTTCCTGCGCGAACACGGCCAGCCCCGACGCGGCGGCGTAGTAGCCGAGCGGTTCACTGCCGAGCATCGCTTGAATGAAGGGACGGTCGATGGCTCCGAGCAGGATGCTGAGCATCTCGTAGATGATCAGCGGCCCGCCGAAGGCGAGCGCATCCCTGGCGGTGGGAAGGTCGAACGATCCGAAGCTGATCCGGCCGGGCGGGACCAGGCGCCCCAACGCCAGCAAGAGGATGCTCCCTTCGGCGATTCCCGCTGCCAGAAGAAACATGGATGGAGTGCGGGCGATGAAGAGGAGAGCGCCTGCGGCGAGCAAGACGCTGAGCGCCCTCTGCGCGACTTCGAGCAGGCTGAGCGTCTTCGTCTTTTCCTCAAGCCTCAGCATGCCCACGAAAGGCGCGCCTGCCACGCGCGGCACGACAAGGCAGCCGGCAGCCAGCAGTGGCATCGCGGTCCCGTCGCTCAGACCGCCGGTCCGCCAGACTACGCCCACGATCAGCTCGTAAAGCGGGATGATCGTGACACACGCCAGGGCGGCCAGCAGGAAGAACGTCGAGTAGATGCGGCGGCACTTTGCCGGATCCTCACCTGCCTCGCCTCCGAACCGGAGCATCGACTGCTGCAAGCCCAACTTGGCGATTGCCGTGACGAACAGGACCACGCGCTGCGCCAGATTGAGGAGTCCATAGTCGGCGACGGACATGACCCTGGTAAACAGCGGGAAACTGACAAAGCCGATGAGCATCAGCATCACCCGGCTGGTGAAGAAATGCGAGGTATGGCGCGCCAGCTTGCGGAATTCGCTCATGCAGCTTCGTGAGAATGAGCCGGCGCCGTGCGCTTCGTGATGCGCAGGCTTGGCTTTGGACCCAAGTCCTCAGCGTACAGCTTTCCCCGGCTTCGCGTAGGCGCGGGCGTTGACTTGACAAGCATGTTCCCCTCAGGGAAGGTGGTACTTGGGGGACAGAAATAGTGAAGATTGGCTCTCCGCGATTGACGGTGATGAAAGCGCTGTGTCTGCTCTTGGTGCTTGGGTTGAGCGCATGCGCCCAAGCCGACCAAGTTGTGATGATGGGGGATGCGCCTTACCGCATCGTCGAATATACGAAGGGCGAGAAATTGGCCGGAGCAACGAAGCTGCCTCCGGAGTTTGCGGCCGAGCCGCCGGTGGGCGGCTGCATTCCCTCTGAAAACTACGGGTACCGGATGTGCAAGGTGGCCGATCCGTCTGTCGTTCCATTGAATCATGGCAACGTCGTGCGGCCGCATCACTCGAAATGGTCCAACGTCAACTCCGACGGGACGCTCTATTTCCTCGGGAAGAACGGCGAAACGCCGATCGGCAGGGGCAAGGGGCAAGCGGTCGTCTTTCGTGTATCGGACAATTCGGTGTTCCGCGTTCTTTCGGATGTCAACAGTCACGAGAACGTGGACCTCCGGTGGGACCGCACGGGAAATCACCCGCGCCGGCTCTACCTCACGGTCAATGGATCGCAGTGGCATCAATACGACATGTCCGAGAACGGAGAGTCCGCCGAGCGAACGCTGATCCACGATTTCGCCAAGGATTTTCCCGGCGGGTTGGGCGGCATTTCCAGCGGCGGCGACGGCGAGACGGACATCTCGGGGCGGTACTGGCCATTCCGCGTGATGCATCCCTATCACGCGGTGTGCAGGAATAACTTCAACTTCCAAGCCGCCATTGTCTACGACAAAGAGACTGACACGATCGTGAGCAAGCTCGACCGGGATGCTTACATCGCGATGGGGGGAGACCCTGCTGTCTGGGATAGCTGCAACTTCAAGCCGGATGCGGTCGATGTTTCGCCGCTCGGCACGAAAATGGTAGTCACCTGGTACCGGAATAACCGCAAAGATCCTTTTGACGGCCCGCACGCCTACAATTTTGACCTCTCGAATCCGGTCAAGGTGTGCAACACCGCGACGCATTCAGGCTGGGGCTTCGACTTAGACGGTTCGGAATTGTTCGTCTGCCAGGTGAACAACAACAATTGGGAAGGTGTCGACGCGGATACGATCACCGCGACGAATATTCACACCGGCGAGAAGAAGATCATCCTCTACCATGAGGACTTGGGATGGGACGTCGGCGGATGGCACTTCAGCCGTCCTTATGAGCTTTCGATGCGCGGGTGGGTCCTGATGACGTTCTACGCGAGCCAGAGCGGCCGCGTCAAGAGCCCGCTTCGCAATCAGGCGGTCATGCTGGAACTGAAGAGTTACGATCAGCATCCCCGCATCTGGCGAATCGCAGACTTGAAGAACAACATCGAGACTTCGAGCAAAGCGTATGACAGGGAGGCGCTCGCGCCGCTTTCTCCCAGCGGGCGGTCGATCTACGTCGGCATTGACCTGATCACCGGCGTTTCGGGTTCGGAAGGGAACTACGCGTTCAACAGCGTTGGTCACGTCGCCACATACAAGATCGAGTTGCCGCTTTACTGGTGGCATGTTCTCAACGGAACGCAGCCGCCTACGCCGGAGGAGACGGCAAACGAACTGCGCCGAAGGAAACTGCGGCAGGCCGGGAAGTAGTTTCGTGGGGGAGCTTGCTCTCCGAGGGCGTTCTGCGGAGGGCGCGGTCTCCGTGGTAAATTGTTGGAGATGAGCCACCCTAGCTCAGCTGGTAGAGCGGCTGATTCGTAATCAGCAGGTCGCCGGTTCAATCCCGGCGGGTGGCTCCATCTAATTCCCGCCCCGTCAAAGAGATGCGGGCGCTCCTCCGGCCCATCACAACACAACGACTCCGGCACCGTGACCAGATTTCTGCCCACACTGTGGCGCCTGTTGTGCTCGAAGAACGCCGTTCTGCCGTAAAACGAAGTTGAGGTCCATGGTGCTGCGCTTCAACGGACGGAGAGCAACCGAAGTTACCGCGAAGTTACTGAAGCTCCGCAGTAGATGCGCCCAGACGGAGTGTAGCGACACCTTCCTGATGCCTGCCCCGGCGGGATCGCGCCCCCACACCGCTCGATCGTCGCCGCCGAACGAGACCGCGATTGTGAGCGTGACCACCATGCGGAACAGTAAGGATCAGACAGTCATTCTCAGGGTTGGCGGCCATCTCTTCATCCGCCACGATTCGACCAACTTTTGTGGGGACGCGATGATCGTGGATGCTCAACGGGTGGAGAAAAAGGTCGCCGAGGTCTTGGCGGTTCGCCGGGAAAATGCCCGGCAGCCGCACTCAAGCTCGTCCAGCGGGGCGTGACCGCATCCCCCTGCACCAGGCCGGAGTCTCTGCGCTTCTGTAGCGAGCAGTGGGCCCGGTAGCGGCCATCAACCCAACGCGGGAATCTGGTGTCGGCAGCAGCCTCGAACTGGGTGGGCCTCAAGGCGGCCTCGTTTGAAATCAAGCCCGGAGCCAAGGTCGCCTCACCCGGGAAGACGGCGCCAGCTCATTTGTTCAGCGGCACGGCGTGCTGCTTCACGTATGCGTCGATTCTTGAATCCCGATCGGCGCCCGAAGCCCCTGGCGGAATGTAGTGGAAGACCTCGGCGTATTCGACGCCGTACTGTCTGCCCAACTCGCGGCTTCTGCCGAGGACGAACTCCTTGATGTAATTGCGGTCGGCCGTCAGGTCGTCGTCCCCCAGCAGCGGCAGCCTCTGGCCGCGCCTGGCGAGTTCGGCCCGCAGGCGGGAACCTGAGCGGCCGCCCGGGCCTTTGGCCACATTGGCCCGGTTGGCGTCGATCTTCTTGCCGATCTGCGCGCTGATGTCGACCACGCGCGTGATCTCCGGACGCCTGGCGAAATAGTACTTGTCCTGCACGGTCTTTACCTCGAGTCCTGCGGCGAGGTGCTCGGGATAATCATGCTGGCGGCCCGCCATCCAACAAGCGGCTTCCGTGGCGCGGGCCAGCGTGTAGTGATCCGGGTTCTCTTCGTCATGCGCCCAGGGGTCCCACCCGACGACAGTGTCGACCTTGAGGAAGCGGATGAGGAAGATCAGCCTGCAAATCAATTCGTTGAGCGAGACGTCGCCCATCCGGTGGTTGTTGTAGTTGAAGTCGAAATGCTTCTTGCAGCCGAGAACCCTGGCGACTTCGGCGTTGTCGCGCTCGTTCGCCAGAACATGCTCGCCCACGCTGCCCGGAGTGCCGAGCCCCGGCGCGTCGCCCATGTCGTCGTTGGTCGCGCGAAGCAGGTAGCCGGTGTAGCCTTCTTCAATCAGCTTGGCGACGGCGCCGGCGGCGAACAGCGGGATGTCGTCGGAGTGGGCCTGAATCGCGAGCAGGACCTTCCCTTTGTGCGGTTGGCCGGCGGCGGCGCGCTCGATGGGCGGTTGAACGGCCCCTGGCTGTGGTTGGGGTTCGGCCTCGACCAGCCGGGCAATCGCGCCGGCGGCCGCAAGTCTGCCGCAGAATTTGCGCCGCAACATGGAGGCGATTATACTCGCCCCGGGCACTCAACTTCTCAACCCCACGCCAAGTCCGGGCCATCGTTCCCCCTGTAAAATCCAAATTGATGATGTGGGGCATCGCGCTCCTGGTTCTTTCCCTGCCCGCCGCGCCGCCGAACCCGCTCGCCGAGGCTTCGGCGCACCTGGATGCCGGCCGCTACGAGCAGGCCATTGCGATCCTCAAGGACCTGGCTGAGAAGGAGCCCGGCGAGGTCGTCTACCAGTTCAATCTGGCGTTGGCCTACTCGCTGGCAGGCCAGGAGGAACTGGCGATTGCCGGCTACCGGAAGACGCTTCAGATCAAAGAGGATCTGTTCGAAGCCCGGCTCAACCTCGGTCAGACGCTGCTGAGAACCGGGCGGGCTGAGGAAGCCGCGAGCTGGCTCGACAAAGCAGCGGCTCAGAAACCGTCGGACTCGAAGCCGGTCTACCTGCTCGGGCGCGCGCTCGCGGCGCAGAAGAAATGGACTGAAGCCGCCGCGGCTTTCGAGAAGGCGCTCGCTTTGGACCCGCAGAACTCTTCTCTTCCACTCGAGATCGCGGAGGCCTGGGAGCAGGCTGGCCAGCCCGCCAAGGCCGCCGAATTCTATCGAAAACTCCCCAACGACCCAGCCGCCCGCGAACGGCTCGGCCTCATCCTCATCAATCTCGGCGATCTCGCCGGCGCCATCGAGCAACTCGAAGCCGTCCGGCAGTCGAGCCCGACGCCGGCGGCGCTCTATGCCCTAGCCACGGCCTACCTCCGGAATAAACAGCCGGACAAGAGCCTTCCGCTTGCCGAGGAGTTGATCAGGCTGGAGCCCGCGCGCGCCGATCTCCGCCTCTTCTTCGGCCGCCTCCTGCGCGACCAGAAGCGCTATGCCGACGCCGCCAAGGAGTTCTACCAGGCCACCCGCTTGACTCCGGCGAATCTGGAGGCGTGGAATGAGCTTGCCGGCATGCTGCTTCTTCTCGAGAAGTTCGACGGTGCGCTGGAGGCGTTGGAGCGCTCGAAGCAACTGGGCGGCGAGACGCCCGCCTACCACTACTTCCGCGCCACGACACTCGACGCGCTCAAACAGGCTGAGCCCGCCCTGGCGAGCTACCAGAAATTTCTCGCGGCCAGCGGCGGCAAGTTCCCCGACGAGGAATTCAAGGCCCGGCAGCGAATCAAGGTTCTGGAAAGGGTGCTTCGCAAATGACCTGCGTGCTGCTCGCCCTGTTGATCGCTGCGCCGCCCGCGGCGGAAAGCCTGGAGCACGTCAGGAAAGAACCCAATCTTGTGAAACGAAGCGAGCGCGCTCTTGCTTTCGCCGACTCTTCAATGGCCCGCGCCCGGCAGATCGTCCGTGACAGCGGGAGCCGCAGCGAATTGTTTGATGTTCTCAATCAAACCGTCGAGGCGCTCGACCTCTCCCTGCGCTCCCTCAGGGAGACAGGCAAGAAGGCCTCCAAGCTCTCCAAGCAATTCAAGCGCGGCGAATTGCGTTCCCGCGAGATCGTCCGCCAGTTGACAGACATCTCCGTCGCGCTCAACATCGACGACCGGCCCGAGGCCGAAAAGCTACGCGATCGCGCATCGCTCGTCCATGAAGAGTTCCTCCTGGGAGTGATGAGCGGGAAATGAGGTTCCTTTGATGAGACTGCTCTGCCTGTCCCTGATCCTTATGGCGCCTTTGGCGCAGGCTCAGCGCGACTTCCTCACCGCGGACGAGGTCGATCAGGTCCGTCTCGCCCAGGAGCCCGACCTCCGCATCCCGCTCTACCAGAAGTTCGCCGAGCAGCGCATCAGTCTCCTCGAACAGCTCTTCAGCCAGCAGAAAGCAGGCCGCAGCGGCATGATCCATGACACCCTGGAGCAGTACACGCAGATCATCGAGGCCATCGACACTTTCATCGACGACGCTCTGGCGCGCAAGAAGCCAATCACCAGCCTCGCCGCTCTGACCAGCGCGCAGCGCGCCATGCTCGCCAAGCTCGAGAAGTTCAAGGAATCGAACCCGGCCGACCTCGAGCGCTACCAGTTCGTTTTAGACAACGCCATCGACACGACGCGGGATTCGATCGAGATGTCCGAGGTGGACCTGAAGACACGCACCCGCGAAGTCGAATCCCGCGAAGCCGAGATCAAGCGCGAACGCGAGCAGTTGATGACCCCGGAACGCAAAGCCGAGGCTCAGAAGAAGCAGGAAACCGAGAAAGCCGCCGAAAAGAAGAAACCCTCCCTTTATCGCAAGGGCGAGAAGGAGGCTTCACAGCAGAAGAAACAGTAGGCGTGTGAGTCAGGCGTTCGCCGCTGGTTCCCTGCTGAGTTCCTCGCGCAGGATTCTGAACACCGCCGCCGCGACGCTCACAATCACCGGTCCGGCGAACAGACCCATGAAGTCGAAGGCATGCATTCCGCCCAGCAGCGCGAACAGCAGCACCATCGTGTTCATGTTCGTCCTTCCTGAAAGCACCCATGGCCGGATCACGTTGTCCGCGTTCGCCACCAGCAGAGCGCCCCACGCCAGCAGGAACAGCGCCTTGCCATACGATCCGCCGAACAGAAGCACGGCCACTCCGGGGAGCCAAATGAGCCCTGAACCCACGAGCGGAATGAGCGAAAACACCCCGGCGACCAGCCCCCACATGAGCGGCGACGGCAGCCCGGCGATGAGGAAGCCGAGCCCCGTCAGAATCCCCTGTGCAGCTCCCACCGCCGCCATGCTGTACACGTTCGCGACGATCGAATCCTCCAGCACCTTCATCAGCTCGTCGACCCGCGCCCTGCTCATCGGCAGCCATTGATAAAGCCCTAGCCGGATCCTCGCGCCTTCCGCGTACAGGAAGAACAGCGTGAACAGCGCGATGATGACCGTGCCGAGAGTCGCCGTGACGTTTGATGCCAGGCGTCCCGCCCAGCCCACGATTGCCCCCGCCAGCCACTCGAGTTTTTCCTGCGCCTGCCGCTCAAGTTCCGGCGCCGGCAGTCCGGTCTTCGCCGCCGCCCATGAAAGCGGCTTGTCCGCCAGGCGCCCGACGTAGTTCACCACTCCGCCCTCGCCCGCCGCCCGTGCATTCACCGCCCGGAAGAATTCCACCGCCTGGCCTGAGACCTGAAACACCAGCAGCGACAGCGGCGTCAGCACGAGGATGACAATCAGGGCCAGTGTCAGCAGGCTTGCGCCAGTCTCCGATTTCACGCGCCGCCGCACCAGGACAAAAAGCGGCTGGAATGTGAAAGAGAGAATCAACGCCAGGAAGATCGCTTCCAGGAACGGCTTGATGAGCCACGCCACCAGAACGGCCAGCAGCCCCGCGAGCGAAAGCAAAAACACGACCCCGGATTTCGGCTTTTCAACGTCCTCGCTCATGGCAGCTCCGTCACCTCAATCGCGCGAGATTCGTCGGGTCTGGCCTCGATCCTGATCTCGATCCGCTCCTTCGGGAGGATCTCCGGGAACCTCTCCGCCCATTCCAGCAGTGTGACCGATGCGCGCGCCACCGTCTCATCCAGGCCCAGCGACTCGACCTCCTCGAGCGTGTCGAGCCGGTAAAGATCCACGTGCGCCAGTTGTCCTTCCTCTCCATACTCGTGCACCAGCGGGAACGTCGGACTCGACACTTCCTCTCTGCGGGTTACGCCCAAGCCTTCGGCGACGCCTTTGGCCAGCGTCGTCTTGCCCGCCCCGAGGTTTCCAATCAGCATCACAAACGCCGGCAGACTCCAGCCGCGCGCCAGTTCCGCGCCCAAGGCGATCGTCTCCTCCTCGCTTCGCGTCTCGTAAAGTCTGCGCCTCATCCCGCCTCGACTTCGCGAATCGCCGCCGGCAGAAACTCGAGCGTCTGCGTCGCCGTCAGGCTCCGCTCACCGTACGCCGCTGCCGCCAGGTCCCCGGCCCGCCCGTGCAGCCAGACCGCCGCTACGACGGCCAGCTCTCTCCGGTCCGGCCACTGCGCCAGCATCCCCGTGATGATGCCTGTCAGGATGTCTCCTGAACCCGCGGACGCCATGCCCGGGTTGCCCGTCGGATTAATGTAGACGCGGCCGGCAGGCAGCGCGGTCAGCGTCCGCTGCCCCTTCAAGACGAGCACGACGTTTCGCTCCTGCGCGAACCTGCGCGCCAGACCGAGCCTGTCCGCTTGCAGGTCCGTCATGCTGCATCCAGCCAGGCGGACCATCTCGCCCGGATGCGGCGTCAGGACGCGCCACGGCCCCGGCCCGTGAAACGCCGTCCCCGCCAGCGCGTTCAGCCCGTCGGCATCCACAACCATCGGCAGAGCAGAAGTGAGGAACAGCCGCTGCGCCATGCCTGCCAGCTCGGGGTCGCGGCCCAACCCCGGCCCGATGGCGACCACGTCGCGGTCGCCGGGATCGTCGTAGATGTCCTGCGTCATCAGCTCCGGGGCAAGCGAAGTGACCGTCGCGCGCTCTTCCCGCGCCGTCGCCACCGTCACCAGCCCCGCGCCCGCGCGGAGCGCCGCCAGACCCGCCATCGCCGCGGCGCCGCCCTTCCCGTGATCTCCGCCGATGATCAGCGCATGGCCGAAATCGCCCTTGTGCGCCCCTCTCGGCCTTGGCCCGAACAGCCTGCGGAACATCGACGGCTCCGCCAGGTGCAGCCAGAACTCTGCTTCATGCTCGAGCATTGCCGCGGGTGTCCCGATGTCGGCCACGTGCAGCTCGCCGACCCTGTCGCACAGCGGCGGCAGCACCTGTTCCAGCTTCGGAGCCGTGAACGTCACCGTGTGCGACGCGCGGACGCTTTGCCCCTCCTCGTGCAGGCCCGACGGCACATCGACGCTCACGATCGCCGCGGCCGGAAAACCACTGTTGATCTCCTGAATCAGTTCCGCCGCGGCCCCTCTGGCCGGACCTTCCAGGCCCGTCCCCAGCAACGCGTCGATCACCAGCGTCGCTGCCCGCGCTTTTGGTTCGATCCGCGCGCTCGTCGCGACACCGAGGAGGCTCAGCATCCGCAGATTCGCCGCCGCGTCCGGGCTCAACTCCCCTTCAGGCCACGGCAGCACCACATCCAGCGCCGCGCATCCGCCCCTCAGCTTCAACTGCCGCGCCACCGCCAGCCCGTCTCCGCCGTTGTTGCCCTTGCCGCACACAACCACGATCCTGTGCCGGCTCAACGGTCCGAACTGCCGTTCCAAAAACTCGACGAACCTGCAAGCGGCGTTCTCCATCAGGATGAGGCTGGGGACTCCAGCCTCGATCGTGCGCCGGTCGATCTCGCGCATCTGCGCTGCTGTGAGAACCTTCATCCGGCGCCTCCCCCGGCGCGCAGCTCCAGCCGCCGCAGCGGCTCCGGCTCGCCCATCACGATCAGATAGTCGTTGCCCTCCACGCGGGAGTCGGCCGCCGGATTGAACAGCATCTCCCCCGCAGCCCGGCGAATCGCCAGCACAATCACCTGCATCTCGCTCCGGAAGCGCATCTCCGCCAGGCTCCGCCCGGCAAGCTCGCTCGCGCCGGCGACCCGGATCTGCTCGATCCGCACGTTCAGATCCGGACTCGTCGTGGCGAAATCGAGAAACTGGTGCACGTGCGGTTTCAACAACGATTGCGCCAGCCGGGTGCCCGTCATGCTGTAGGGCGCAAACACGCTGTCCGCGCCCACCTGCCGCATTTTCCTCTCCGCCTCCTCCTCGGCCGCCCGCGCCCCCACCCGGATCGACGGGTTCAGCGCCTTCGCCGAAATCACGGCAAAAAGGTTGTCCGCGTCAGTGCTCAGGGCCGCGATCAGCCCGGCCGCCCGCTCAATCCCGGCCTCTTTCAGAACCTCGTCGCGCGTCGAATCGCCCAGCAGCCCGATGTAGCCGTTCTTCATCGCCCACTCCACCCGGTCATCCCGGCGGTCCATCACGACAACCTGCATGCCCGCCGCGCGCAGCGCCGCCGCCGCGCCGCGGCCCACGCGGCCAAAGCCGCAGACGATGTAATGCCCTTTCAATGATTCGATCATCTTGCGCGTCCGCCGCTTCTCGAAAAATCCCGCAAATTGAGCCTCCACCACGCCTTGCGTCAGCATCCCGAACGCCAGGAACAGGACGCTCACGCTCAGCAGCATATAGACGATGTTGAACAGACGCCCCGCCTCGCCCAGCGGCCGGATCTCTCCATAGCCGATCGTCGTCATTGTCATGATCGCCATGTAGATAGCGTCGAACGGCGGATAGTCCGCGGCCAGCACATACCCGGCCGCGCCGAGGCTCAGAGTCGCCACGATGAGCGCGCCGAGGCGCGCGATCCTCTGCGGCAGTCCCGTCACCGTCTCAGCGCTCCTTTCGCGAGATCAGCATCGTCATATCGTCCTGCAAATCAGGACTCGATGTCCACTTCCGGACATCCTCCACAACGAGCTGCGCGATCTCCTCCGCGCCCTTCGAGCAGTTCTCGAGCAGGAGTCTCTTGAGCCGCTCCTCGCCGTACATCTCGCCATACTCATTCTCGGGCTCGGTGATTCCATCCGTATAGCAGACCAGCAGATCCCCGGGCTCCAGCCGGATCGAGCTTTCGTCATAGGTTGCGAAAGGAAACGCGCCCACCACCATCCCATTCGTGTCCAGCGAAATCACTTCGCCGCCCCGGATCAGCATCGGCGGCAGATGGCCGGCGTTCGTGTACGAAAGCGATCCGCTCTCGTCGTCGTAGATCGCGAAGAAAAACGTCGCGAACTTCTCCGGTGACGTCGATTCATAGAGCTGCTGGTTCAGCTCCGCCACCAGCCGCGCCGGCGAGACGTGCTCTATGTGCGCCACTCTGCCGCCCGGCGCAGCCGCCGCCTGCGTGATCGCGACGCAGTGCCTCAGCAGGCTGCGCATCGCGGACTGTGTTGTCGCCATCAGCAGCGCCGCGCTGATCCCCTTGCCCGCAACGTCGCCGATCGCGATCGCCAGATGTCGGTCGTCGAGCTTCTGATAATCGAAATAATCCCCCGAGACAGCGCGCGCCGCGGTGCAGACCGTCGCGATCCGCAGGTCGCCCAATCCTTCGAACGGCTTTGGATGGAGCTGGCTCTGCACCTCGCGCGCGATCTCCAGGTCCGCCAGCAGCCGCTGCTGCTCCTTCTCGGCGGCGATGAGCCGCTCGAGATTCTCCGTCATGCCGTTGAATGAACGCCCGACCTCCGCCAGTTGATCGTCTCCCTCCACCGGGATTCTGTGGCTCAGATCCCCCTCCCGCACGCGCTGCGTGCCTTCGTACAGGTTCTCCATCGCCGACGTAATGGATCGCGTCAGCTTGAAGCCGATATTCGCCGAGATCACCTCAACCACCAGGAACAGAACCGCGCAGAGCGCCAGAACCGTCGCCAGCGCCGTGCTGTTGCTGGAGGTCTGCTGAAGGCTGAAGATCACCCGCATCACGCCCCAGATTCGCGTCACCATCCCCAACACCACCGTACTGGTGCGGTCCGGATCCTCCCAAATCGAAGCCAGCATCGTCAGACCCCACTTCACCCGCAGATCGAACATGTTCTCCGGCTCCGGCACGACCCCCGAACCTTCCGGAGGCTCCGGTTCGCCCTCCACCGGCGCATGCAGCCGCGCCTGCATGTGCGACTCGTCGGGATTCAGCCGGAGCGCCGTCAGTTGCACGTCCCCCAGCCCCGGCACCATGGTTTGCAGGTAATTCCGCGTGATCGGCGCCAGCAGGACCACCTCGCTGCGCCCGTTGCCGGCATGCGCCCACAAGTAAAAACGGCCGTCCTTGATGAGCACGCCCGCTGTGTTCGGATGCCTCTTCGGCGGCACGCCCAGCGTGGAGTCTTCCGGAAACCTCACCTCCTGCCCGTTCTCGTCGTGGACGACGATCTCAAGCCCCGGATACCGGTCCCTGTAAATGAAGCCTGCCCGCCGCACCGCCTCCGCCCGCGCCTGCGGCGCTGCCCTCGCCAGCGAAAACGCATTCCCCCTCAGCGAAGTGATGCGCCGCTCGTACTCGTTGTTGAGCATATAGGCGCCCACTTGGCCCGCAACCGCCCATGCGCCCGCCTCCGCCAGCACCACGATCAGAACGATCGGAACAAACGCGAACAGCAGAAACGCCACGATCAGCCGGTTCTTCAGGCTCCAGATCGCCCGCCGCGCCGCCCGCAACCCCAGACGCCAGAGCACCACCGTCCCGAAGACTCCGGCCAGGACGCTGCTCGCCAGGATTGGCAGCCCGCTCCAGTTCAGCGTCTGGGCCACAACGGCCAGAGCCAGCGCGAGCAGGAACAATCTTTCCCACCAGCCGAAACCGCGCAACCAGTCGCGCCAGGGATCCCGGGACATGCTCCGTCCTAATTCACTCTAACCGAACAATCCGGCATTCGATCGAGGGGGCGGGCCGCCTGGTCCGCGCCGGGTCCCCTCTCCCTGCCGCTCCGCCTAAATCCGGCTCTTCGCGATATCCGGCAACTCCTCGACCGCTCTCACCTGGTGCGGTTGCAGGTAGTTCGCAACCAGGAATCTCTTCAAACTGGACAGCGCCTCGCCGGGCTCGTCGGCATACTCGAACAAATCGAGATCCTCTTTGGAAATCACCCCGTACCGCACGAGCGCTCCGAAGTTTAGCACCTCATTCCAGAACTTCCGCCCGTAAAGCATAATCATGATCCGCTTCTCGAGCTTTTGCGTCTGCGTCAGAGTGAGCAGCTCGGACAACTCGTCCAGCGTCCCAAATCCGCCCGGGAAGACCACCAGCGCCTTCGCCAGATATGCAAACCAGAACTTCCTCATGAAGAAATAGTGAAACTGGAAGTTCAATTCCGGTGAAATGTGCGCATTCGGATACTGCTCGAAGGGCAACGCAATATTCAGCCCGATTGACTTCCCGCCCGCATCCTCGGCGCCTCTGTTCGCCGCCTCCATGATCCCGGGACCGCCGCCCGTGCACCCCACAAATCTTCTGGTCGGCGGTTCCAGCCCGTCCGACCACTGCGTGATCAGGCTCGCCAGCTCGCGCGCGTCGTGGTAATAGTTCGCCATTGGCCCTGTCTCGTCGATGCGAGCCGAACCGAAAAACACGATCGTGTCCCGGATCTTCGCCCGGCTGAACCGGTCCAGCGGCTCCAGATACTCCGACAGGATCCGCAGCCCGCGCCCGTTCCAGCTCTCCAGAAACTCCCTGTTCTCGTACGCCAGCCGCGCCCGCTGTGGTTGTCTTTTCTCGCTCACTTTGTCTTCTCCTGAAGCTGCTGCTCCAACTCCGCCACCCGCTTCTCCAGCCTTCGAATCTGCTTCAACATCTCCGGCAAACGCTGAAACGCCGTGACCGCCCTCCGCCATTCCGCCGCATCGAACGCCGGCGACCCGCTCACCACGCTGCCCGCCGCCACATCGCCGCCGATGCCGCTCTGCGCGTAGACGACCGCCCCCTCGTGAATCGTCAAATGTCCCGAAACACCGACCTGCCCCGCCAGCAGCACGTCCTTCTTCAGAATGCTCGATCCCGCCAGCCCCGTCTGCGCGCAAATGATGTTGTCCTCGCCCACCTCGCAGGCGTGCCCGATTTGCACCAAGCTGTCGATCTTCGCCCCGCGGCGCACCCGCGTCTCCCCTACCGTCGCCCGGTCCACCGACGACAACGTTTGGATCTCGACATCGTCCTCGATCACTACCGGTCCCGACTGCACGATCTTCTCGTGCGTGCCGTCCGCGCGTTTCGCGAACCCGAACCCGTCGCCGCCGATGATCACTCCATTCTGTAAAATGACGCGGTTTCCGATGCGGCAGTATTCGCGCACGACCGCCCCGCTGTGGGCCACAAAATCGTCGCCGATCTCCACTCCTTCATAGACGGCCACAAGCGGGTATAAGACGGCCCGCTTACCGATTGTTACGTTTTCTCCGACGAAGCACCCCGCGCCGATGGACGCGCCCTCGCCAATCCTGGCGGTTGCCGCGACGACAGCCGCCGGATGAATCCCAGCCGCCGGCCTTGGCGGCTGGTAAAACAGCGCCAGCGCCCGCGCGAAGTCCAGGTAAGGATTCTCGCTCACCACCACCGGCAAACCCAGTTCCCCGGCCTTCGCGCTCGCGATAATGGCGCTCGCCTTTGTTCCCTTTACCTTGTGTGCGTATTTCGGATTGGCCAGAAACGTGATTTGCCCCTCGCCGGCGTACTCCATGCCGGCCCCCCCCCGGATCTCGGTCCCCCCGTCACCGCGGAATTCGCAATTCAGCCGCCGCGCCAGTTCCGAAAGCTTCATTCACCGTCAGCTTATCGCAGGGGGGCATCGGGGCAGGAGCACAAAACGCCTCTTCGCCTACTCGTTGAGCGGCAGGGGCAGGAAGTCCCAATCGAGGATCATCTTCTCCTGCATCGCAACCGTGAGTTCGCGCTGAACGGCTGCTACTTCCGGCCGTCCGGCGAGATTCACAAACTCCTCAGGGTCGGCCGCCAGGTCGTAGAGCTCCAACACCGGGCGCGGACCGTAGTATGCGCGGTCCATCGCCGCGGGAAGCCTGCCCCAGTAGTGCTCCTCCCCCATTTCGATCCAGCTTTTCTCGACATAGCTGTCGACCGGCGAGTACTTCATCTGCGGCGTGCAGTTGTAGATCAGCTTGTACCGCTCGTTGCGCACGGCGCGCGCGAGGTCGAATGTATGCGTGGTCGTGCCTTCCTTGAACGGACGGCCTCCGTGTGTAAGCCGCGCGGCGAAAACATGGTCGCGCGTCCGGGTCCTTGAACCGTCCAGCAGCGGCTTGAAGCTGACCCCGCTCATCGACTCCGGAACCGGCAATTCCGCCGCCTCCAGAAATGTCGGTGTGACGTCTTCGCCAGAGAGCAGCGCATCGGAGACCCTGCCCGGCCTGATCACGCCCGGCCAACGCGCAACGCACGGCACATTCAGGCCGGCATCGTACAACGTCCCCTTTCCATGCGGGAACGGGAAGCCGTTGTCGCCCATGAAGACGACCAGCGTATTCTCAGCCTCTCCCTTCCGCTCCAATATGTCGAGCACCAGTTGAAACTCGCTGTCCATCCGGCCAACTTCGTCGTAGTACCGCCCCAGGTCCTCCCTGACCCCCGGCAAGTCGGGCAGGAACTTCGGAACCCTCAGCGCCTCCCGGTCGTGCGGCGGCGTGAGCGCGCCGCTGTCCCAGGGGTGGTGCGGATCCTCAAAGTTCACCCAGAGGAAGAACGGCTTGCCGGGCGGCCGCTTCGAGAAGAACTCCTCGACGATCGGGCCCGTCATCTCCCGCCGCCGGTCGACGTTCAGAAAATCGAAGCGGTTCCGCATCGTCGAGAGCCCGTGCTTCCTGTAAATCGGTCCGCTCACAGCCCCGCCCGGCGACCCGTCCAGATGATGGTTCCTGCGGCACACGCCGGTGTAATAACCCGCCTTGCGCAGAAAGTCCGGAAGCGCCGGAACGCTTGCCGGCAGCGGAGCGCTGAACCTGCCCATCCGCGCCGCTACCGGCGAGATGCCGGTCATCAGCGATACCCTCGAAGGGACGCACTGCGGAGCTGAGGTGAACATGCGGTTGAACCGCACGCCTTCCGACGCGAAACGGTCGATGTTCGGCGTCCGGATCGTGTTGTTGCCGTAACATCCGGTGAACTCCGCCGTGTGATCGTCGGAGAGCAGCAACAGGATGTTCGGCCGCCGCGCGCTTTGTGATCGAAGCACGGCGGGCGCCAGCGTTGCGCTAAGCTGGCGGCGGGTCACCTTACCGAAGGACTGCGGCATGGGCGGATTCTATCTCAACCCGGAGCAGAAGCTGGCCGTCGAGACCATCGGCCGGCCCGTTCTGGTGATGGCGCCTGTTGGCACGGGCAAAACTCATGTCCTCACGGAACGGATCGCACGAATGCTGGACGCGGGGCTCGACCCGCGCCGCATCCTGTGCCTGTCATTCACCAACAAAGCGGCCAGGGAGATTCGCGACCGCCTGACAGCCCGGTTTGGCAAACCCGGGATGGCTGCCACCTCCGGCACGTTCCACTCCCTCTGCGCGCAGATGGTGCGAGCCGAGTCCACGCTGCTCGGGATCGATGGCGACTCCCTGATCTACGACGAAGAGGACTGCGCTGAACTGTTCTCCCGCATCTCGCGCGGCAGGGGAGTCGGCATGCACCGGGAATCCGCCGAGCAATGGCATTTCCTGCTGGTCAGGGCCGCGGCGGCGGCCCGTCTCTCGCGCTACGACGATGTGCCTCCCAAAGGGCCGCAGCGCATCTTTGTGGATCTGCTGTTGTCCTCCAATCTCGGCAGGCCCGACTTGGCGGAGAGCGTGCAGTTCAAGGAGTGGCTCCAGGAGTACCTGCACGAGCTGCGCGAGAATCACGCGCTGGACTTCTCTGACCTCGTCCGCTGCGCGCTCGATCTTCAGGAGCGGCACCCAGACGCTTTTGCGCGGTGGGCTGACAGGTTCAGTGTCATCCAGGTGGATGAGGTCCAGGACACGAGCCGGTCCGAATACCGGATCCTGCGCGCTCTCGCCGCCGCCCATCGCCAGCTATCCTTCTTCGGCGACATCGACCAGGCGATCTACGAGTGGCGCGGTTCCGCGCCGCTGGAAATCATGGCCGACTACCGCGAGCGTTTCAAGCCGGTCGAGGTCCGGCTCAAGCGCAATTACCGCTCCACCCGCGCCATTTTGAACGCCTGCTCTGGCGTGATCCGCGCTTTTAGCGGGGCGGTGACAGCGGAGCTGATTGCCGAGGCGCGGGAGGAAGGCGCGCCGGTGGATCTGCGCGCCGTCGCCAATCCCACCGAGGAGGCCCGTTGGATCGCGCGCTCGATCCGGCGGCTGCACGACGAACAGGGAGTCCCTTACAAAGAGTGCGCCGTGCTCGCGCGCACGAATTTCACGGCGCGGGACCTCTCGCGGGTATTCGAACAGATGCGGCTGCCGCACGTCCGCGTCGACGAGTTCAAGTTTTTCCAGCGTGCGGAAGTAAAGGCGGCGGTTGCCCACCTGCGGCTCCTGCTGAATCCGAACGACGGCAATGCCGCACAGCGCTTCCTCGACACCCCGCCCAAGGGCATCGGCGAAGCGACGCTGCGAAAACTGCGGGAGACGCCCCGGGAGGCCGGCTTGCGGGTATGCGACCTGCTGCGCTCCACGACCTTCGACGACGGCGAACCCTACGCAGCCTTGCTCGCCGCCCTCGACCGGGGGCGGGTCGTCGTCTTTGACACGGAAACGACGGGCCGCGATCCAAGCGAGGACGAGATCGTGGAAATCGCCGCCGCCCGCTGCGGCTGGAACAAGATCTCGGACGAGTTTCACGCCCTGATTCGGCCCGCGCGCCCCGTCGGGGAATCGGAAGCCATCCACGGCTACTCGGACGAGTATCTCGCCGAACACGGCCGTCCGGAGGCTGAGGTCATGGCCGAGTTCCTCGACTTCTTCCGCGAGGATGTACTCGCCGGCCACAACCTGGTCTCCTTCGACATCCCGATTGTCGAGGCCCGGCTGGCGCCTCTCGGCCTTCGCTTGCCGAACGGAGCCCGCGCGTTCGACACGCTCGACATCAGCCGCCGGCTCGTGCGGCTGCCCAGCCACCGCCTGGCGGACCTGGCCGCGCATTACGGCTTGAAAACGCAACCCACCCACAAGGCGATGGACGATGTCCGCGTGAACGCCGAACTGCTCCAGCACCTTGGGAAACGTCTCCGCGAGGGCGCCGCCGCCCGGGAAGAGGCTGTCCGGAAATATGGCAAACACTTCCAGCCTCAAGCGGACCGTTTAGCCCGCTGGCGGGCCCTCGCCGAGACTGAGCGCCCGCCGGAACTGTATCAGCTCGTCCTGAGCGAATCCGGCCTGCGCCCTCATTACGAGAAGGATCCGGACGCCGACCGCCGTCTCGAGCACCTCGAGGAGTTGGGCCGCATCTTCAGCCGTCTCGACGCGAAGAACCTGCCGCCCCGTCAGGCGCTGCTTGAAGTCCTCAACCTTTCGGCTCTGGGCACGGACCTGGACCGCCACACCGGAGAGACCGATCTGGTCCCCGTCCTGACGGTTCATCAGGCCAAGGGCCTCGAGTTCGAAAACGTCTTCGTCGCCAACGCGACCGACAGCGAGTTCCCGAACTGGCGCAGCCAGCGCGAAAACCGCCTCGACGAAGAGCACCGCCTGTTCTATGTCGCCATCAGCCGCGCCAAACGGCTGCTGACGATCACCTGGCCCACAGTGAACGATCGCGGCCGCCCAACGGCTCCCAGCCGCTATTTGAAGCTACTCGGCTGAGCGTCCAGGCTCATCGGCTGCTTCTTCCAATAGGTCAGCGAGCGCCAGCACCACTCGAGCGGCCCGAACCGGTGGCGCCGCAGCCAGTAGATGCTGCCGGCAAACTGCACGAGCCAGATGGCGCCGACGACATAGTAGAGCTGGTAGCGCTCGAGTTGGCCGTAGAGCTTGAAGCCGTAGCCCGTAAACAGAAAGGCGCAGATCAGCGAATGCATCACGTAGTTGCTGAACGCCATCTGGCCGGCGGCCGCCAGCCTCGAGGTGATCCACGCCAGCCATTCCTGCCGGCACAACAGCATCAGCACCCCCAAGTGACCCATTGCGATCGACAACCGGCCCACGTCGTAGGTCATGTTGGCGAACCAGTGCGTGGCCAGATCGAAATTGCTCTTGATGACCAGCCAGGCGCTCCAGGAGTTCACTGGGATCCCGATCCCATATCCGATGACAGCCAGCAGGACAAAGGTCTTCGCCGGCCATGCGGTCGCGTCGAACAGGCGCACCTTCATCAGCCCCATCCCCAGAAACATCATGCTGAACAGGTCCCACCAGATCGGCATGTACAGCGGCTTCGAGTTGAACATGAGGACGATCTTTGCTCTGGCCTTGATGACTTCAATGACGCTGCCACGCCACTGCTGCGCGTCCTTCTGGAGTTCCTCAGGCGTGGGCCGCATCATGCGCCGCATCGTTTCCCACTTCTCCTTGGTCTCCCGCTCGCTGTCGGTGAGCTTCGCGCCGGCGGCTTCCTTCTTGACGAGTTCTGGACCTTGAGTGGCAATCTCGCGGGTTTCATGTCCTTTGAAGGCGACCGCGGCCACTTGCAGCACGATGAGGACGCTGGCGATCCCCAGGAGCCAGCGCACGGACAGCTTCCGGAAGGGATAGAGGATCAGCCCGCACATCGCATACGGAAACAGAATCTCACCGTGCCAAAGGAGATACCCGTGGGCCATGCCGAATGCCAGCAGCCACAACATGCGCCGGTAGTAGATGTCGGCGCCGTCGGGACGCGAGTCGAGCCGCGACGTCAGCAGGATGGCGCTCGCGCCGAACACCAGCGAAAAGAGGCAGCGCATCTTGCCCTCAGCCAGGATATGAAGCGCGGTCCAGGTCGCAAGGTTGATCCCTGTCGCCCCGCCGGCAACCGTCGGGTCGTCGTAAGCGGCGAAGTGCAGCCCGAACCCGACGATATTCATCAGCAGGATGCCCAACAAGGCGAATCCACGGAGTGTGTCGATCGACGAGATGCGTTCCCCAGCGGACACCGGCGAGAACGGGCCGGCTGGCGGCGCGGTGACGCTCTCGGCCACGACGGGCGTCTGCAACGGCGAAGGAGTTTCCATGCGGCGCCCCTCCCGGTGAGGCGGTTCGTCATAGTTTAAAGCGGTTTGCAGGCGTCTGTCGAGGGGTTGACTGCTCTTCCCGTTTTTGATTAACTCAAGGGCGCAAGGGTTCTCATCACCTACGGGTGTCTTTGGGGAGGTTTTCCATTTATGATTCGCAAGCTCCTCGTCGGAGCGGCTGTCCTGGCGGCAGCTCTGTCTCTGACTGCCAGCGCTCAAGAAGCGCGTGGAAGCATTGCCGGGCGGGTGACGGACCCGACCGGATCCGTCATTCCAAACGCAACCGTCACCATCACGAACACTGAGACCAATACAGCGCGAAGGTTGACGACGAACGAACTCGGCTATTACGAAGCAAACCTGCTGGAGCCGTCGACGTACAACATCATGGTTGAGGCCGGCGGGTTCAAGAAGTCGCTTCAAACAGGGCTTGTTCTGAATGTCTCCGCCCGGCTCGAGTTCAACGTGAGGCTCGAAGTCGGCGGCGTGACTGAAACAGTCGAGGTCACCGCTGAAACGCCGCTGCTCGAAACAATGACCGCCAGCGGCGGCCGCGTCCTTGACCAGAAACAGTTGATTAACCTGCCATTCTCGGATCTGAATCCCTTTGCCCTCAGCGCCCTCGCGCCGGGCATGCAGTGGACAGGACAGCCGGAGTACCGCCGCCCGTTCGACAACGCCGGCACATCCGCTTTTAACACCGCCGGCGGTGTCGGTCAGAACGAGTACACCATCGACGGCATGACGGTGACCGGCACGGGACGCCGCGTGGGCTTCACGCCGCCGGCCGACTCGATCAGCGAGTTCAAGCTCGAAACCTCGAACTTCGACGCCAGCCAGGGCTTCACCTCCGGCGCCTCCATCAATGTCAGTTCCAGGTCCGGCACCAACACCCTGCACGGCTCCGTGTTTGACCAGCACTGGCAGCAGCGCTGGAACGCCACGCCGTTCTTCACTCGCGAAGCATACGATGCGGGCGTCCGCAACGGGACCATCGACCCGAACACGCGAAAAAAGCAAGCGACCGGACGTTCCAATAATTACGGCTTCTCAGCTTCCGGACCCGTTTATATCCCCAAGGTGTTCAACGGGAAGGACAAGGTCTTTTGGACCTTCACCTGGAACGGCATCCGGCAGTCCAAGGCGGAAACCACTTCCAGCACCGATAGAACCGTGCCGAGCGATGCGATGAAAGCGGGAGATTTCTCCTACTTTTTGACTGTGCCGAACGGCGCCAATCTTTACACCATCTATGATCCACGGTCCGCCCGGTTGCAAGGTTCGAACGTGGTTCGCACGCCTTTTCCCGGCAACAAGGGCGTCCCGGTGCTGAATCCCACCTACGGCTATTATTCCAAGCTCTACCCCACGCCGAACAACATCCCCGGCAAGGTGACGCCGGAACTGTACAACAATTACTTCGCCGCCGCGATGCCCAAGGACGAGAAGTTCAATTCCGTTGTCAACCGCTACGATTACGCCATCACTGAGAAACACCGCCTCAATGGCCGGTGGCAGTGGAACGACCGTCTGGCGGACGAATACGACTGGACTTACGAAACCGCCCGCGGCTTGCACTCCAATGGGTTGACCCGCATTAACCGCGGCGCGAACCTCAATTACCTCTGGATGATCAATTCATCGAACATCCTCGACACCAACTTCGGCTGGTCGCGATTTGAAGAAGGCAGCCGGAACACGTCGCGCACTACGGTCAACGCTAAGGCTGTCGGATTGCCGGAGTACATCGACCAGCGCGCCGGCGCCAACACGCAACTGCCTCGTCTTGACTTCAACAACATTGCTGACGTCGGCGGCGCGTATCCCGCGATTACCGCCAAATCCAACACCTACGAGTACCGCGCCACGATGACGACCATCCGCGGCTCCCACTCTTTCCGTTACGGCTGGCAGGAACGGCGCAACCTTTTCGCCGAAAGCGGCCCTGGCAGTTCCACGGGTTATTTCACATTCCGGAACAACTGGACCCGCGCCTCCAACATCGATAACCTGGCCTCAAACCACGTGCACGACTGGGCGTCCTTCATGATGGGCGTGCCGCAGAGCCTGTACATCGACACGAACGATTCGGCCTATTGGCGGACCCCCCGCCGGGCTCTGTTTTTCCAGGATGACTGGCGGCTGACCAACAAGCTGCGCCTGTCTCTCGGGCTGCGGTACGAGCGTGAGGGTGGCACGAGCGAGCGCTTCGACCGCGGTATCTCGGCGGTGTTCCTGCCCGACCCGACCGAAATCACTAACATGGTGAAGGCAGCCTACGCCGCCGCCCCGATTCCCGAACTTCCGCCAAGCCAGTTCAACGCTTCGGGTGGAACCACGTATCTCGGCACTAACAACTATCCGACCGCCACGGCAGGCGTAAACAACTGGCTGCCCAAAGTGGGCGCCGTCTACAGCCTGAACAACAAGACTGTCATCCGCGGCGGTTGGGGCATGTATGCCGACACGCTGAACGCATCCAATGACCGGCCGAACCGCACCGGCTTCAACCAGGCGACAGCGACTCCAATCAGCAATGACGCGGGGCTGACCTTCTGCTGCGGAATCGGCGATATCGCCGGCCTGGCGACCGGACGGACCGTGATGAACGACCCGTTCCCGGTGCGCCCCGCCAGCGGGAATACACGGTTCGACGATCCGTTCCGCTCTGCGCTCGGGCCCTTCGCCCTTTACAACACCGATCTGGTCGCCCTGCCGTGGGAATATAAACCCGCCTTGCAGCACCGCTGGAGAATCGGCTTCCAGCGGGAAATCATGTCCAATCTCATGATTGACGTCTCTTACAACGGCGCGTACTCCTACATTCCGGTCCAACAGCGGGTGAACTACCTGCCATCCCAGTACTGGACCAAGGGGATGGTCCGCAATCAGGCAAACGACAACTACCTGAACACGAACTTCGCCAACCCCTTTAACATCAAGAACCTCTCCGCCCTTCAGCAGAGCAATCCGACGCTCTACCGCTGGATGAGCGGTAACAGCTTCTTCACGGGCGCCAACATGGCCCGCAACCGTCTTCTCCGCAGCTATCCGCAGTACGGCAACTTCCGCATTCCGGGAAGGGGTGAGGATTCCCGAGTCGGTTACGTGACCTACCACGACATGCAGTTGCTGGTGGAACGCCGCTTCTCCAAGGGTCTCCAAACGACCTTCATGTACACTTACGCGACCTCGCGAGTGGCCGACTGGATGGCCAACGAATACGATCTGGATCCGACGGAGCGCCCGAACAACAACGTCCTCCCGCACCGCATCGCCTGGACTGCCGTCTATGAGATGCCGTTCGGCAAGGGCCGAACCTACCTCAAAGACGGACCAATGGCCTGGATCGTCGGCAACTGGAACGTGTCTGGCGTCTTTCAGTCCCAGAGCGGACCGGCGACCGGCGACTGGGGCAACCGCTTCTTCTACGGCGACATCAACCAGCTTCCCAACTTGTGGAAGCACGACGAAGTCCGCAGCAAGGACTACCTGGCGTGGTTCGACCCGACCATCGCCTGGCGCGGCACGGGCGCTCCGCCCTCCGGCTTCGTCGGATTTGAAGGCCGCTCCGCCGCTCAGCCCGGCTCCTACCACGAACGGGTGTTCCCGATTCGTTTGGACAGCCTCCGCGCCGACGGCATCTTCAACATTGACTTGAAGGTGGAGCGCGTATTCCCCATCAAGCCGGAACGCGGCGTCAACGCCCGCTTCTCGGTCGACCTGCTCAACGCCACCAACCACACCAACTTCAGCGGACCGAACCTCGACCCGACCAGCGCCAACTTCGGGCGCGTGACCAGCCAGCGCGGTTTGTCGCGCGTCATTCAGTTCAACCTGCGCGTCGACTTCTAAACCGAAGTTTGACCCGACATCCACAAGGGCCGCCTCCGGGCGGCCCTTCTCATGCGCCACAGCGCGCCAGGATTCGAGCGATCCGGACCTCGCGTGTAGAGGCGCCTTTCGCGCACTTCAAATGGTAGAGCAGTTGCCTCCGGACGCTCACCGTCAAAGCGTCGAAGACCTTCCGCGCCTGCGCACTAGCTGCAAACGCCGCCGCAAGATCTTCCGGGATGACCTGCGCATCCACATCGTTCAGAAAGTCCCACGAACCGTCCTTCTTCGCGCGCTCGATCTTGGCCAGCCCCTCAGGTCGCATCAGTTTGTTCGCGATCAGCCGTTCCGCGCGTTCCTTGTTCGGCCGGGACCAGACGCTCTTTGGTCGGCGCGGCGTGAGCAACAGCATCGTCCGCCTCCCGTCGAGACTTCTCGTCTGGCCGTCGATCCAGCCGAAACAGAGCGCTTCCTCAACGACCTCTTCATACGGCAAGTGCAGCTTTCCTTCGCCTTTCTTGTAGGTCACCAGCCAGATCCCCTCCTGCCGCGAGTGGTTGGCGGCCAGCCACCCGCGGAGTTCCGCCCGTGTCTTCACGGTCACCCGCTCCAAGCCGTCCAGTTTGCCCATGCCAACCAGGGTTACCACACCTGAACCGCGAGCACTTTCGGCGCGGCAGGCGTGTCCTTGTAAACCTCGGCGTGCAATAGAACCTGAAGGCTCTTCGATGGCCAGTCCGCCGGCGCCTTCGCCAGCGCCGCTTCAAGCAGCCTGGCATCGGTCAGGAATTCGCCCGCCGCCCGTGTGCCGTACTGAGTAATGCCTGCCGCCGTGATCAACACCTTGCCGGTTGCGGCGTTCACCTGCCGCGTGACAAGGGCATAATCCTCCGGCGTCCTGCCGTCCGGCGCCTGCTGGGCCAGTTCGTACACCCTCGTTTCTCCAGAGCGGTCTCGAATTCTTCCGCTGCCGCCTTCCCTCTCAAAGACAAAGCGAAACTGCGAGGTCATTTCCAAGGTCCACAGATTGGAAAACGCGCCGATCAGCACAGCCGGACTGCTTCGCAAATCACTGAACGAGATGTCGCTCGCGTAGCGGAATTCCACCGGCTTGTCGCGCTGCGCGAAGAAGCCGGCCAGCAGCGCGGACGTATGCGTATTTCCAATTCCCACAAACTGCTCCGTCACCGGCACGATGTCGCTGCCTTTCAGCGAGGCGTCCGCGGGGATGGCCAGCGGAGCCGCGCCGGCTTTGGACGGAGCGCCGTACCTCGCGTGGACTTCCCTCGACAGGAAGTACACAACGGGCTGGCCACAGTAAACAAGCACCGGCTGGCGCGACTCCAGCACCGGAGCCCAGAACCGCTCCAGGATGCCCGGCGCAGGAGTCTTGCCTCGCAAAGTCCAAACGCTGGCGGCAGCGGCGCAGGCCACGCCGGCAAGGACCCAGATGGTCCACCCTCGAAGCGTTGCGGCGTTCTGCTCCGGCGGAGTCCCTGCCGGGGCCGCATGCTGCTGCGCGTGGACCTCGGCGCGGTACGAACCCGACGGGATCTCGATTCGAACATCCTCCGGCTGGCCTGACTCCTGGTAGTACTGCGCCAGCCGCTTCCTGACCTCCGTCGCGCGCACTCGGACAACCGGGTCGTTGGAGGTGTCGTAGCCCGGGTCGCGCCCGAAAACGTCGATGCCGATCGTTCGCTCCTTCAGTTGCTCCTCATGGCCCGAAATGCTGTTCAATACGACGTGCTCGAGAAACTTTTGACACTGCCTGCTGTTGCGAAACGCGGGGCTCGCCAGAATCCGCTCGAGCGTCGCTCGAACCCGCTCGGAGGAGATTGGCGCGGAGGAGGGGGAAGGCTCAGGCTGCATGAAGCGGGCCGGGCGGGAGTCCGCCCGCTCCGATTTTATCTCACCTGCTTCGGCGGCTTTTTGAACCGCGCCTTTTCGCCAGCGGACATTTTCTCGGTCGCGGTCTGAAAGATCTGTCTGGGCGCCGTCGCCACATGCTCGATGAGAAACGCCTCGACCGGCTTCGGCGCAACTTTCCACGCCTCGCGCAGGAACCACCCCACGGCCTGCTGCACCGGCTTCTCCGGGTCGTGCATCAACCGCCGGACGTAGCTGAGCAGCGGAGGGATCGCCGAAGGCTCCTTGGGCGGCGGGATGAGCGCCACAACGCTTGCCCGCCTCTGGTACTTCCATGCGGATTCACGCCACGGCGCCAGCGCGCCGATTTCGAACAGCCCGGCGGCAAGGGACGGCGCAAGCACCTCCGCGCACAGCACATCCACATGAGCCCAATTCCGTATGCCGCCCTCGAACCACTTCGCCAGCCGTGCCAGAGACCCCGCGTCGAGAGCCTCCCGGTAGTGCTTCAGAAACAGAATCGAGATTGAGGCTTCCTCATACTTGCCGCTCCGGCAAAGCTCCGCCCCGGCGGCGAGGAACCCGTTCAAACCGAGCGGCGCATACTCCTTCAGCCACGCTTCGCGCTGTGTCGAAAAGAACTCTCCTCTTCATATCTCCGGTTCCAGCAGTTCAGGCTTGGTGATCGACCAGTGTGAATGGATGATGCGCCACGCGCCGTCCATCCGCCGGTACACCTCCGTGGCGTTCCACTTGTTCACCTGATCGCCGACCGAGCGGAAGTTGAAAGTCAGCAGGGCCATATCGCCCGCGATGACCACCCTCGGATCGATCATGTCAAAGCGGTCCAGACGCACCTGTCCGCGAATGCTGTTGTACAGCTCGGTCAACGCCTTGAGCCCTTCCAAACGGTGCTCGTGAAAGGGATCGAAATACACCACATCGGGGGAATACAAATGCAGGAATCCGTCCGGATCACCCTCTGCCCACCTTTGAAGCGCCGCGGTTTCCAGATCGATGAT
>JACADU010000126.1 GCA_013388415.1 Bryobacteraceae bacterium | reverse complement strand
TGAGTGTGCCGTCCAATGGGTGGGCAATTACCGAATCTCCTGCCAGGGCTCGATCAACCAGTCCACCCGCGTTCTTCTTTTGTTCGACGCGCTCAGCGGGCGCGAACTGCTTGAGCAGTTCGGCCTCGAGTTTGCATGGTCTCCGGACGGACAGGTGCTCGCCAGCCGCGGCAACATCGCCGGGCGCACTGGAAGAATCGCCACGCATAGGCTTCCCTGGCCCGGGGCAAAGGAGGTCGATTTCCCATCTCCGCGCGGCTTCGCGATCCGGTGGAGCGGTGGCGGCATCGTGGTCGAACACGGCGGGAAGACCCACTCGGTTGCCGGGCCCTGATCCGCCATGCAAAGCCAGACTGGCCTCATCCGCGCTGTTGGGCCGCTTGGCCTGACGGCCCTTGCCATCAATGGCGTCATCGGGGCGGGCATCTTCGTGATGCCTGCGGCGGTGGCCAATCTGCTCGGTCCCGCCAGCGCACTCGCCTATTTGATCGCGGGCGCGGCCGCGATCCTGATCGCATTGTCATTCGCCGAAGCCGGCAGTTACTTCGATCGCGCGGGAGGCCCCTATCTCTATGCGCGGGAGGCGTTTGGCGCCTTCATCGGTTTCGAGGCCGGCTGGATGTTCCTGCTCGGCCGGCTCGCCGGCGCGGCTGCAATCGCCAATGCCTTCGCCTCCTATTTCGCTTACTTCTGGCCTGAAGCGGGGACTCCCCTCGGCCGCGCCTGCTCAATGGGCGCCGCGATTTCAGCCATCGGCGCACTCAACTACGTGGGCGTGCGGTATGGCGCAGCCGCCGTCAACGTCCTCACGGCCGGCAAACTCGTGCCGCTTTTGGTCTTCATTGCTGCGGGGTTCTGCTTCGTCAGAACGCCGGCGATCATTCCCAGCGCGGCTCCACCAGGCGAGCAGCTCCGCGAAGCCAGCCTCATTCTCCTGTTCGCGTTTGGCGGATTCGAGTTCGCCAGCGTCCCGAGCGAGGAAGTCATCGACTCGCGCCGGCATCTCCCCATCGCCCTGATAGTGGGCATCTCTCTCAGCGCGATCATCTACATGCTCGTTCACCTCGTCTGCATGGGCGCGCTGCCGGCGCTCGCGCAGGACGCAACACCTGTGGCCTCCGCCGCCGGCCGTTTTCTCGGCCCTGCCGGCGCGGCGCTGATGGTGCTCGGCGCGGTGCTCTCCACCACCGGAACAAACAGCACCATTCTGCTGATTGGCCCGCGAATTCTCTACGCGCTTGCACAGGGCGGCCAGTTGCCCGCGGTGCTCGGCCGCGTGCATCCGCGTTACAGGACCCCGCACATCTCCGTCGCGCTTTTCGCCGCGGCGACTCTTGGTCTCGCCCTTTCCGGCAGCTTTGTTCAGCTCGCCGCCCTCAATGCAATCGCGCGGCTCCTGTACTCGATCACGACCTGCATGGCTGTTCCGGTCCTTCGAAGCCGCATCCCCTCCTCCGAACGAACCTTCACCCTTCCCTTCGGCCGGCTCATCCCCGCGCTCGGCATCCTCGCCTCGGCGGTCCTGCTCACTGGCATCAATGGCGCTCAGGCCCTCATTGGCGTTGCGGGCATCAGCAGCGGCGCCGTGGTGCACGCGATCATGCGAAAACTCAGGGGAATCCCTTTCGCCTGACGGATTCTCCCCCTCTCTGGCGGCGGGTTGTTCCCATCAGCGCCAGACTGCCGTTCACCCGCTGCTCGCCAGGGCTCTGCGGCGGCAGGTTGTTCGCCACGACGCAACAGCCGGCCAGTCCAATCTACTCCAATGTCTGGAACCCGCTCACAGCCGCCGGCTCCAGTTGATGCAGATCAAACACCATCAAGTCATTCCGCCCGCGCTTCAACCACACCGCCGGGCAATAGAGCCGGTTCTGCGGGCCGATATTCCAGTAGCGCCCCAGGTTGTGCCCGTTCACCCACACCAGTCCCTTCTGGTAGCCCGACATGTCCAGAAAAGTGTCGGCCGGTTCCCCCAGTTCGAAAGTCCCCCGGAAAAAGACCCCCGGCCGCTGATCTACATCTCCCGGCGGCAGCGAGCGCACGAACTCTTCCTTCAGCGGCATCGGATAAACGCGCCAGTTCATGAGCGTCATGTTGTTCAGAGTCACCCGGTCTGTAATCCCCTTGCGGTCGATCATGTCGTGGGCGAAGTTGATCCTGCCCATCGCCTCGACCAGAATCGCCAGCACCGGCATCGGGTTCTCCACCTTGGGCAGAACCAGTGTGTCTTCCCCCTCACGCCTGTCAAGCTTCCCCACATACTTCCCGTCGATGAAGACGGTCGCGTAATCATGAACGTCTCTTAACGTCAGCTTGCCGCTCTTATGCCCGATCAGCGTCGTTTCATAAACAATCAGCCCGTAATCCTGCCCAAGCGCTTCCATCGGACGCGGCTGCACCGAAGTGACCGGAGCCGGCAGGTTTCGCCAGATCGAGGCGTGCGGCCTCATTTCAATGGCGGGCAGGTCCATTGCCGGGACGGGCTCAGGAACGGCGGGCAGCACCGCCCCGGAAGGGCGGTACCGCGCGAACAGTTCCCGCAGCGCGTGATACTTCGGCGTCGCCCGCCCCTGCTCGTTGATCGGGGCATCGTAGTCGTAGCTCGTCACGTCGGGTTCGTAACCCTTCCCGCCGGAGTTCGCCCCTGCCGAGAATCCAAAATTCGTTCCTCCGTGCACGAGGTACAGGCTGAGCGACCGCCGCTTTTTCAGTAGCCCCTCGACTTCCTCCACCAGCTTTCCCGTCTCACGCCTGGCCCACTTCTCACCCCAATGCGTGAGCCACCCCGGATAGGTCTCGCTGGAGAACACCGGCACGCCTGGGTTCATCTTCTGCGCCAGTTCGAAATGCGCGTCCGTCGCGCCGGGATCCAGCCCGACGGCGGCGCCGGGCAATGTCCCTGCCTCCAGCATGTGCGGCGTCGCGCCGTCCGAGGTGTAAAACGGACCGTTGATGCCAGCCTCCTGCCAGACCTGCCGGAGCCGCATCATGTAGTTCCGGTCGTTGCCATAGCTTCCATACTCGTTTTCGATTTGCACCATGAGCACCGGTCCACCCTCCCCCGCCAGGAGGGGCTTCACCACGCGGGCGAGCGCGCGAATATACCGCTCCGCCGCCTCCATGTACCGCGGGTCCGTGCACCTCACCTTCAGATCGGGTATACGGAGAAGGTAGGCCGGCAGACCTCCAAAATCCCACTCGCCGCAGCTATAGGGGCCCGGACGCAGCAGCGCCCACATCCCTTCCTCCTTTACGATCTGAAAGAACCGCGCGATGTCCCGCTCCGGGCTGGTGAAATCGAACTTCCCTTCAGCCGTCTCGTGGTAGTTCCAGAAGACGTAAACGGCGATTGTGTTGCACCCCATCGCCTTCGCCATCCGGATGCGATGCCGCCAGTAGTCCGGCGGGATCCGGGCGTAGTGCATCTCGCCGCCGATGATTTGGAAGGGCTTGCCGTCAAGCAGGAATTGGCCGCCCGCCAGCGTGAACTTGTGCCCTTGCGCGGCTGCCATCGCCGCCGCGAAAAGCCCGGCGAACAGAGCCGCGAGACGCAAGGCTAATACCCCGCCTTCTTGTCGACCACGTTCAACAACGGAAGCCCGCTCGCATAGCGCCTGAGATTCTCTCCAATGAACTCAATCAGCCTCGTCTGCCGGTCCGGACTCCAGCCCGAGGTGTGAGGCGTCATCACGACGTTCTGGCAATCGAAAATCGGATGGCTGGGCGGTGGGGGTTCCTGCGGGAATACATCCAATCCCGCGCCCGCGATCCAGCCTTCCTTGAGCGCCTTCACCAGCGCCATATCATCGAACAGCTCCCCTCTGGAAAGCGCGATGAAGTAAGCCGTCTTCTTCATGCTGCGGAAGACCTGTTCATTGAACATGCGCCTTGTGGCCGGCGTCAACGGCGCCGCCGAGACCAGAACGTCGGCGCGCGGAACCATCTGCATGAAGTAATCAGGCCCGTGCAATTCGGCGACATACTCCGGCTTCGGCATCGGCTTGGCGTCCGTTGCGATGATCTTCATGTCAAAACCGTAATGAGCCCGCCTCGCCATCGCGCTGCCGATCCCGCCCAGGCCCACGATCGCCATCGTCTTCCCCGCCAGTTCGACATGATCGGCCGATTTCGGCGTCCCGACCGGCTTCATCTGCCGCCTGGCGAACTGAGGCATATAGTACGTCGCAATCCCACGCGTCAGGCACAACAGCAAGCCCATCCCCGTCTCTGAGATTCCCGGCGCAAAGATCCGCGCGCAGTTCGTGACGACGACGGGATGATCCTTCAGCGCCGCATCCATTCCCTCCACCCCCGCCGCTCCCCACTGCACCCATTTGAGCTTCGGCGCGAAATCGAGGTCTGCGCCGCTGAGAGTGCCATATACGACCTCAGCCTCACGCAGCAGCTTCCGGAACTCTTCCCGGTCCTTGGCAATCACGATCTCAACAGGCGCCTTGGCCGCGGACTGAATCGTCCTGATCTCCTGCGGCTCGAATTTGTACATTGTGACGACTCGAATCGGCCCCGTCTGCTGTCGGGGCGTTCCCTGCATCCCCATCACCGCCGCGGGCGCGGCCCCAGCCGCCGCGACAAAAGTTCTGCGTGAAAGATTGTGGCCGGACATGCCGCCCGTTTTAGCACATCTCACGCTCTCGCGGCGCGCCGGCCTTCAGTCGCCCGCCGAGGATGGGGACATGAGCCCGCACCGTCATCGTCAAGTGTTCGGGGCGAGCGAAGACCGGCCACGCACCGGCCTCCGGCTTCGCCTTTGAAGGCATACAATCAGCTCAAATGATCCTGTTGCGCGCGCTTCTCTCTCTTTTGCCTGCGGTCGGCATCCTCGCCGCCGACGCCGACCTCATCCTCCACAATGGACGGATCCTTACCGCGGACTCCGCCTTTTCCACTGTCCAGGCGGTCGCCGTTCGCGGTGGCAAGTTCCTCGAGACGGGCGCAAGCAAGGAGATCCTCGCCCGCCACCGCAGCGCCAGAACCGAAGTCGTCGATCTCAAAGGGCGGACGGTCCTGCCCGGGCTCATCGACGCGCACGTCCACGTCCTGAGCGCGGCTCTGAGCGAATACCGCCGTCCGCTGCCTCCTCTGGACAGCATCGCCGCGATCCAGCAGTACATTCGGGAGAAGGCCCGCACCACGCCCAAGGGCGAATGGATCGTCGTTCCCCGCACGCTCCCTCCGCGCCTGAAGGAGATGCGGCTCCCCACGCGCGCCGACCTCGACGTCACCACCGGCCATCCGGTCGCCTTCGATGGCAGTTACGTTTGGGGAGCGAACTCGCTCGCGCTCAAGATCAGCGGCATCACCCGCGACACGCCGAACCCTCCCGGCGGCGAAGTCGTCAAAGGACCTGACGGCGAGCCGAATGGGATCCTCCGCAACGCCGCCCGCTTGCTCAAAGGCGTCCCCGGCGAGGAGATCTTCACCGAGCAGGAACAGCTCGACGCCATGGAAAAGATGCAGCGCATTTACGCCGCCGCGGGTCTCACCGCCGTGGGCGATCGCGCCATCGGACTTTCAGACTACGCGCTGTATCAGAAACTCAAGACCGCGAACCGCCTCCCGATCCGCGTTGTGCTGACATGGCGGATCAACACTTCACGCCCGACATCGGAGGTCGTCGCTGAAATCCGCAATTCGCCCTGGACCACCAACCTTGGCGACGAGCGCCTGAAGTTCGGCACGTTCAAAGTCACACTGGATGGCGGCCAGTCCGTCGGAACAGCCTACCAGCGCATGCCCTATGGCCCATTCGGACGCCAGCTTTACGGACAGACCAACCCCGACGCCCGGGGCACCCTCTTCATCGAACCGGACAAGCTGTATGAGATCTTCTCCGCCGCTCGAGACCGCGGATGGCAGCTCACCGCCCACGTCCAAGGCGGAGCCGCCATCGACAACCTCCTGGATGCGTTTGAGCGGCTCGACAAGGTCAAACCGATCGGACCCACACGTTCGCACGTCATGCACGGCAGCTTTCAGAGCGAGGATTCCCTGGCGCGCATGGCCCGCATGGGCATCGTCGAGGACTACCAGCCCGGATGGCTTCACCTGGACGCGCCCGCTCTCGAGCGCGTCTTCCACCTCTCCAACATGCGCTGGTTCTCTCCGACGAAGTCCTACTTCGACCGCGGCATCCCCGTCGCCGGCGGAAGCGACCACATGATCGGCTACGACAAGGATCGCGCCGTCAATCCCTTCAATCCCTTCCTCAACATGTGGATGATGCTGACCCGCCGCACGACTGAAGGCAAGGTCATCTATCCGGAGGAGCGCATCTCCCGCCAACAGGCCATCCGCGCCTACACGACCGGCGCCGCATTTCTGCAATTCAGCGAAAAGGTTCGCGGCTCCATCGAAGCCGGCAAGCTGGCTGACCTCGTGATCATCGACCGCGACATCCTGACGTGTCCTGAGGACGACGTCCGCCGCATCCAGCCCGTGGCCACCCTGGTTGAGGGAGTGGTCGTGGCAGGGACCCTGCCGCGCGACTGACCGCGCGCGAGTCGATTGCGCGCGCCTAGGCGAGATACTCCCGGATGAGCCGGATGTTCGAAGGCGGCGTCTCCAGCGGGAGGCAACCCGTCCCCATCAGACAGTTCTTGCGCCCCGCCGCAATCCCCACGATGCGGTCGACCTCGGCATAAATCGTGGGCGGATCGTCGCAGGCAACGATCCGCGGGTCCATGTTGATCCGCACATTCACATGAGGATGCGTCGCGCAGAGACGGTCAACGAAAGTCTGCTGGTCGGTTTCGACATTGCACACGACATATCCCGTGCCGGTCTCGAGAATCGCGTCCAGGATCTTCACCGTGTCGCCGCCCATGATGCACGGCACGGCATGCCCGGCGATCGCCGCCGTCGTCTCCAGAATGCGCTTCAGAGCCGGCAGTTCCACTGACCGGAACTGCCTCGGCGAAAGGAGCGGCGGCGCCGCCGCCGACTCGAAAAAGGCAACGTCAAGCCCGGCGCCGATGACTGCCCTGGAAAACACCGCCTGGTTTTCAGCCAGCCTCATCAGCAATCTCGACACATCGGCGGGGCGGTCCGCAACGTCTTCGCAAAGCTGATTGATCCCCCTCAGATTGAACGCGATCGAGAATGGACCGGCGATCGGAATTCTGACATCAGCTTCCGGCAATTCCGACTTCAGCCTCCGCCCGACATCGATGACCATCGCGATTCTCCCGTCGCGCCGCGGGTCAAATGGTCCGATGTCCAATGCCTCATCGAGCGTCCGGAACAACGGCTGATGAATTGCCGGGATCCCGTCTTCGCCGGGATCCTCCACCTTCGCCCCGTATGCTTCCGGCTCCAGATTGTAGATGTCGATCCCCACAACGATCGGCGCATGCCTGTACTCCAGCCACGCATCCCTGTGCCCGCGGAACATGAGTTCCGCGTCGCGCGAAGTCTCCCAAGGGGTCCGTCCGGCAAACCGCGCCGCGTGCTCATAGACAGAAGGATTGAACGGGATTTTCATGTCCGGTTGACTCGCTGACCGCAGTATATCGGCTGGAGCGTTCATGCGATCAACGCCCTTCTCGCGCCGTCGCCTTCCGCTCGCCGTCAACCTCGCCTTACGCCAGCAGCTTCTCCAGCCTCGACCCCTTCCTGACGATCGTCTCGTTCCGTTCCGGTCCCGTCGACACGCACCCGATCTCCACGCCCGTGTTCTGTTCGAGAAACGCCACGTAGTCTCGCGCCGGCTTCGGCAGCTCCTCGTAACTTGTGATTCCGCTCGTTCGTGTCTCCCACCCCGGCAGTTCCGCATACACCGGCTCGATCTTCTCCATCAGCGCGTTCTCCGCCGGCATCGTGTCCATCATCTGCCCGCCGACGCGATACCCCGTGCAGACCTTGATTGTCTTCAAGCCGTCCAACACGTCGAGTTTCGTCACGATCAGGCTGTCAAAACCATTCACCATCGCCGTGTAGCGAAGCAGCGGCGCATCGAACCAGCCGCACCGCCGCGGGCGGCCCGTGACCGAGCCATACTCATGCCCCGCCTTCCTGATTCGCTCGCCTGCTTCCCCGTGATCCTCGGACGGGAACGGACCGCTGCCAACCCTGGTGATATACGCCTTCGACACGCCGATGATCCCGTCGATGCGCGTGGGCGGCACGCCGGTGCCCGTGCAAGCCCCGCCGGCAGCCGCGCTCGAGCTTGTCACGAACGGATAGGTCCCGTGGTCGATGTCGAGCATCGTCCCCTGAGCGCCTTCAAACAAGATTCGTTTGCCTGCCTTGATCGAATCGTTCAGGAACTGCGCCGTATCGCAGACGAGAGGCCGGATTCTCTCCGCCATCCGCCGGTACTCCGCTCGAATGTCCTCGATGTGCAGGTCGACGCCGATTCCGAAGGCCTCCGCCAGGATCTTCTTGTCCTCGGCCATGTAGTTGTAAAGCGGATTGAACGCCGTCGGGCTCAACAGGTCCGCCATCCGGATCCCTCTCCGCCCGATCTTGTCCTCATAACATGGACCGATTCCGCGCGACGTCGTCCCGATCGCCACACGGTCTTCGCGCCCCTCGCTCACTTTCTCCACCACGCGATGGAATGGAAAGATCACGTGAGTCCGGTTGCTGACGTGCAGCCGCCCGGTGACGTCGTAGCCCGCCTGCTCCAGCATCTGAATCTCATCCAGCAAGGCGATGGGATCCACAACCACGCCGTTGCCGATGACCACGTGCACGCCAGGATGCAGGATGCCGCTCGGAATCAGCTTCAGAACGAACTTCCTATCACCCACGATGACCGTGTGCCCGGCATTGTGGCCGCCCTGATACCGCGCCACGATGTCGAACTTCTCGCTGAACAAGTCGACGATCTTGCCCTTGCCTTCGTCGCCCCACTGTGCACCTAGAACGATGAGATTACTCATGGAAACGCCCAAACCTGCCATTGTAGCGCCCCGGGCCGCCTCAGCATGCTAATCTCGTGGACGTGATGGAGTTGTGTGACGTTTACCTGGCATTGGGGGAGGACGGTTTCCGCGAGCTGCTGAGCCGCGTCTCGATGAGCCGGCTCAAGACTTACCAGATCTTCGAGCAGGTGAAGGTGCGCTGCCGCCTCGTCAAGCTCAACAGTGAACACTTGCGCAAAGCCGCTCCCCGCCTTTGGGAGCGCCTGGCCGCCCGCGATGAAGCCCTGGCGGGCGATCTGGCGCAGGCCATCCTAGTTACCTGGCTCGACATGATCATCGAGGCGCTCGATACCCTGGGAGTCCCCCACCAGGACGGATTCTTTTCCAAGGACGCCGACCTCAGCGAGCACCTCAAGGACGACTGGCAGGGCCGGGCTTACGATGCCCTCAAAGACAAATATCCGCCGGTCGTGCTGCGCTTTTACTTGAACCACCTGGCAGTCGAAACCGGCCGGGCGACGGAGCTGTTCGCACCTGCGGCCTGAGCCTGCCCATGGGAGGGCCTTCAATGACATTGCTGGAAGCGATCCGCGCGGGCGACGAGGCCGCATTTGAAGCGGCGCTGGAGGCCGATCCATCCTCAATCCGCTCGGTTGATGAACACGGAGTCCCTGCCGTGCGTTGGGCCGTCTACGCGGGCAGGCCGGACTGGGCGAGGCGGCTTCTTGCTCTCGGCTCGGATCTCGATTTCTTCACCGCCTGCGCCTTGGGCGATTCCATCCGGGCGGGCGAAGCCATCAACGCCGACCCCGCCATCCTCTTCGCCCACTCCAGCGACGGCTGGACCGGCCTCCATCTCGCGGCCTTCTTCGGCCACGAAGCCCTCGCCTCATACCTCATCGCCCGGGGCGCCGACCCTCGCTTGCGCTCGACGAACAATATGGAGAACCTGCCCATCCATGCCGCCGCTGCCGGCAGGCGCCCCCGCATCGTTGAGCTCCTGATCAAAGCGAAGAGCCCCGTCGATCCCCGGCAGACCGGCGGCAACACGCCCCTCCACAGCGCCGCGCAGAACAACGATGAGGCCACAATCCGGATCCTCGAAGCCGCCGGCGCCAGTTGGGACGCGCGAAACGACGATGGCCGCACCCCGCGCGACCTTCTTCATGGCGCCGGCTGAGCCCGCGTTACACTGAAGAATTCAGCACCGGCAATGATTGAAACGACGTTGTCCGACCTTGAAGCGCGTGCCGTGTCTCTTCTCGGGCAGGCTCCTGACGCGGCTGCCCTTGAAAGCGCCCGCGTTGAGTTCCTTGGCCGCAAAGGCTCGCTGGCCAGCATCAGCAAAGAGATGGCGAAGCTCACCCCTGCCGAGCGCGCCGCCGCCGGCAAGCGCCTCAACGCCATCAAGGAGCGGCTCGAATCGCTCTATGAGCAACGCAAAGCCGCCTTCGCCCGCGCCGCCCTCGACGCCCGCCTCGCCGCAGAGTGGCTCGACCTCACCATCCCGCCGCCCGGCGTTCTCCCCGGCTCGCTCCACCCGCTCAGCCAGATTCAGAAGGAACTCGAAGACCTGTTCACGTCCATGGGCTTCGCCGTCGTCGATGGTCCCGAAGTCGAGACCGAATGGCACAACTTCGACGCGCTGAATATTCCGTCCACTCACCCCGCCAGGGATGCGCAAGACACCTTCTGGCTCACCGACGGCCATGTCCTCCGCACGCACACCAGCCCTGTCCAAGTCCGCGCCATGGAGAAGTTCGGCGCGCCTCTCCGCATCATCGCCCCGGGCAGGGTCTTCCGCAACGAGGAAGTTGACGCCAGCCACGAACACACCTTCTACCAGCTCGAAGGCATGATGGTCGACCGCGACGTCTCCATCGGCCACATGCTGTATTTCATGAGGACGCTGCTCGCCGCCATCTTCCATCGCGAAGTCACAGTCCGGCTTCGCCCGGGCTTCTTCCCCTTCGTCGAACCCGGCTTCGAACTCGACATCCAGTGCCTGATCTGCGGCGGCTCGGGCTGCGCTGTCTGCAAGCAGAGCGGCTGGGTGGAACTGCTCCCTTGCGGGCTCGTCCACCCCAACGTCCTGCGCTCCGGCGGCATCGACCCGGATGAGTGGAACGGCTTCGCCTTCGGGCTCGGCCTCACCCGGCTGGTCATGATGCGCTACGGCATCGACGATATTCGCCACCTGCAAAGCGGCGATCTCCGTTTCCTGTCGCAGTTCTAGGCACGAAAGGCACCGCTGTGAAGTTCTCCACCAACTGGCTCCGCGATCTCGTTCCCTCGCTCGCAATTCCCCCGCGCGAGCTGATGCGGCTCATCACCATGAAGACCGCCGAATGCGAGGGCGTCGAGGAGTTCGCCCCGTGGCTCGCTCAAGTCTGTGTGGCCCGCGTGCTCGAAACCGAAGCAATCGAGGGCACGCACAACGTCAAGGCGCTGATCGACGCCGGACCCACGTTCGGGCGCAAGACCGTGGTCTGCGGAGCGCCCAACTGCCGCCCTGGCTTGCTCACCGCTTACGTCCCCGCCGGCGTCTCCGTCTCCGGCAAGGAAGTAAAGCTCGCCCGCATCTCCGGCATCGAAAGCGACGGCATGCTCGCCTCCGGCGAAGAACTCGGCATCAACCGCGATCAAGAGGGCATTGTCGAGCTCGCCGCCGGCGAGCCCGGCGCGCCGCTGCCCGGGCTATCGCCGGACTCAGTCATTGAGGTCGACAACAAGAGCCTCAACCACCGCCCCGACCTGTGGGGACACTTCGGCATGGCGCGCGAGATCGCCGCCATCACCGGTCTCGACCTCCGGGACCCTGTCGACATGGCCTCAATCCCCAAGGCGGGCGGAGCATGGCATGTCGACATCCGCGACCGCGAGCTCTGCCCCCGTTACTCCGCTCTCGTCTTCGAGAATGTCAAAGTGGAGCCCTCGCCCCTGTGGCTCCAGGCGCGCCTCGAAGCCGCCGGCCTCAAGCCCATTTCGAACGTCGTCGACGTGACCAACTTCGTCATGGCCGAGCTTGCGCAGCCCCTGCACGCATTCGACGCCGGCAAGCTCCACGGCGACACCATCATCGTCCGCCGTGCCGCCGAGGGCGAGAGCTTCGACGCTCTCAACGGCGAAACGTACACGCTGGCGGCGAACCACCTTGTCATCGCCGACTCCTCCGGTCCGGTCGCCCTCGGCGGCGTCATCGGCGGCGCCCACTCGGCCATCAGCGAATCGACCACCCGCATCGTTCTGGAATCCGCCAATTTCCAGGCCGCTGGCATCCGGAAAACCTCGTCGCAGTTGAGACTCCGGACCGACGCCTCCATGAGATTCGAGAAAGCGCAGGACCCCGTCAACACGGTCCGCGGACTTGCCCGTGCCGCTGAGCTCTTGGCCCGCATCATCCCCGGCATCCGCATCGTTGGCGGTCTCGTCGACCAGTGGTTCCCCGCGCCTCCACCCGAGCCGATCGAACTCCCGCTGGAGTGGGTGGTTCGGAAGCTCGGCCGCTCCATCGAAGCCGAACACGTCCAGGCGATCCTCGAGTCGCTCGAGTTCGGCGTCAAGCTCCGCAAGCCCGGCGTCTTCATGGTCACTGTCCCCAGTTGGCGCGCCACCAAGGACATCACCATTAAGGATGACCTCCTGGAGGAAATCGGCCGCATCGTCGGTTACGACACCGTCCCGCCGTCGGCGCCCCTTCAGCCGGTCCACCGCCCTTGGATCAACCGCGAGCGCATCTTTCACCACGAAGTCCGTCAGATGTGCGCTGCGCAGGGCTTCACCGAAAGCTCCAACTATTCTTTCATCAGCGACGAGATGGCCCTCCGGTTCGGTTTCTCTCCTGAAGAGCACCTCCGCGTCGCCAACCCGATCAGCGTCGATCAGGCTCTCATGCGACGGAGCCTGTTGCCCGGCATCCACCACAACATCATCGACAATCTTCGCAATTACGACTCATTCCGCCTTTTTGAGATCGGCAATGAGATTCATCCGCGCAGCGGCGGCGCACTGCCCGACGAAATCCCCCACCTGATGGCAGCCATCTGCTCCAGGGACGGCGGCGCCGCCGCGCTCTACGAACTCAAACGTCTCGCCGCCTGCCTCATGCCCGGCTGTGAAGCCTGGCCAGCCGGAGCAAGGCCTTACGAACATCCGGCGCGCTCGGCCGAACTCCGCTGGCGCGGCGCCTCATTGGGGAGAATCTTCGAGCTGCACCCGGATCTCGTCGAGAACGCCCGCGCCGCCATCTTTGACCTCGACCTCCGCGCGCTGTTCGAGTTGGGCGTCCCGCCCAAGAAGTACACGCCGCTCCGCCGCTACCCCACCAGCGCCTTCGACGTCTCAGTCGTCGCTGGACTCCGCGTGCTTTGCGCGGACATCGGCGCACTCATCCGGCAGGGCGCGGGCGAATACTGCCTGTCTGTCGAGTACCTCTACTCTTACAAGGGGAAGCCGCTCGCGCACGACCAGCAATCGCTCACCTACCGCGTGACCGTGGGGGCGAACGACAGAACTCTCACCAGCGACGAAGTGCAGGCTGTCCGTGACCGCACCATCGCAGCCCTGGCCGCCCAAGGCCTCTCTCTCCGGTAGTCAGCGCGCCTTCTCAAGGACCTCGATGTCCTTGAACCACACGTCGGTTTCCATCCGCGTGTGGCACTGCATGGCCAGGACCCCCTCCGTCCGCCCTGTCGAATCGTTCGGGAGGTCGACTGTCTTGATGCCGTTGAGGAAGAACGTGATGCGGTGTCCGCGCAGTGAAGCGGCCATCGTGTTCCACTCTCCCGGCTTGTAGTTCTTGTTGTCCTCCGGCCCTGTCACCCAGTTTCGGCCACGAACCTCCCAGAACCCGCCCGTGCGCTTCTCGGCGTCGATCTCCACCTCGTAGGCCGCCATGTTCGACGGGTCCGTCCTCACAAAGAACCCCGAGTTGCCCTTGTTGATCTGCACTTTCCACCGGACGGTCAGATCCTTGAATGTCTCTTTCCCCACCACAAAGCCCGCCGCCGTCTCGTTGGGAACGGACTGCCCGTGGATCGCCCCGTTCTCGATGGTCCACTTTGCCGGTCCGGTCACCGTCCAGCCGTTGAGCGTCTTGCCGTCCCACAAAGGCCGCCACGTGTGCCTGCCGAGGTCCTGGATCCGGATATTCCGCCACCGCACCTGTGCCGGCTTCTCGCCTTTGAACGAATGAACTTGTAGCGCGATAAAGCCGGTCAGATCCTCGGCGTCGATCAGGTCAAGAACCTGGACTCCATTGATGCTGACCTTGAAGTTGTCCCCAATGGCCTCGACGCGGTATTTGTTCCACTGATTGTCCTTGAAGGCCTTCGCAGCCGCCGGATCGATCTTCTCGTGGAGAAATACAGCCCGGCGCGCTTCGTCGTAAATGCCTCCCGAGTTGCCGCTGGCTTCGTTGGCAATCTCAACCTGGTACCCGTACACGCGGCCGGCCGGATGCCGGCCGGCCGCCTGTGGATACTGGTGGGAGCGAATCTGAACGCCCGAATTTAAGACAGGATCGTTCTTCGACTCCCACTCGAGAATGAAGTCGCCATACTCCCTGGTTGTACAAAGAAACGAGTTCGGACTGCCTTCGGCGGTCGTGCCGACGATCTCGCCGTTCTCCACCTTGTACTCGGCCTTGCCGTTGCACTGCTTCCAGCCGTTGAGAGATTTGCCATCAAAAAGCGGCGTCCACGATTGAGCGCACAGGGCAGCCGGCAGGAGGGTCAGGAGCATGACTTTCATGGCGGCGCGACCTACTTCTTGAGAGTGCGAATGTGCGCGATGATGTCGCCGAGTTCGGCCGCCGGCGTCGTCTTGAGCAGCGCTTTGTGGTTCGTCACGGCTTCGATGGCCTTCGTGATGGCGGCATCGTTCATCGCCTGCACTTCCTTGCCCCCGAGCGCCTTCCACTTGTCTGCGTATTTTTTCTGCATCGCGGGAGTGCCCGCGCCGTCCTCGGCGTGGCAGCTCTTGCACTTCTTGAGGTAGATATCCTTGCCCTTGGCGGCGTCGCCGGCGCCGAAGGCGTATGAAGAGACAGCGAGAGTCAGAATGATCGCGGAAGTCCGCATGCGTAGAATCTCCTTTGACCTATATATCAGACTTTCAAGTCCAATTGCTCAGACGTCACCAGAGGCGGCAACGTTTCTCCGGCGGCCGGACCATGAAGTCACCCTGCTTGCATGAGAACGCCTTATGAAACTCCGGCACATTCTGCAAAGTCCCGATGGCGCGCCATTTGGCGATCGGATGTGGATCCGTGTTCAGCCGAAGGCGCAGATCCTCCGGCGTGTGCGCCCGCGCCCAGACTCGCGCAAAAGCGATGAAGAACCTCTGGTCGCCCGTGAAGCCGTCGATGACCGGCGCTTCCTTGCCGTTCAATGACCGCTTGTACGCCTTGTAGGCGACCGTCACCCCGCCGAGATCGCCAAGCCCCTCTCCCACGACCAGCTTGCCTTTGTGCCGCAGCCCGTCTCCCACGTCGATCGAATCGAACTGCTCAATGACGCACGCCGCCCGCTTCTCGAATTCCTTCCGGTCAGCGTCCGTCCACCAGTTCTTCAGGTTTCCCTGCGCGTCGAACCGGGAGCCCTGATCGTCGAAGCCGTGCCCCATCTCGTGCCCGATCACAGCGCCGATCGCCCCGTAGTTGGCCGCGTCGTCCGCCTCCATGTCAAAGAACGGCGGCTGGAGAATCCCCGCCGGAAATGCGATCTCGTTCCGCACCGGCGAGTAGTAGGCGTTCACCGTCGGCGGGGTCATTCCCCACTCCGTCCGGTCCACCGGCTTGCCGATCTTCTGTAAATTGAACGTTCGCGCCCAATTCGAAACCGCCCGGACGTTCTCGAAATAGTTCGTCCGCGAGATCTTGATGGCGGAGTAGTCCTTCCACTTGTCCGTGTAGCCGATCTTCGGCGTGAACGCCTTCAGCTTTGCCAGTGCGTTCTTGCGCGTTTCCGGCGACAGCCAGGTCGAATTCTCGAGTTCCTCGCCGAGAGCAGCCCGGAGGTTCTCAACCAGCTCCTGCATCCGCTTCTTGGCTTGCGGCGGAAAGTGTTTGGCGACAAAAAGCTGGCCCAGCGCGTCTCCGAGGCTGCTGTCCGCCGCGTTGGCGCAGGTCTGCCAGCGCGGGAGCTGCTCGGTCACGCCCGTCAGGACCGTCGAGCGGAAGTAGAAGGACTCGTCCCGAAAAGGCTTCGACAGCGCCGGCGCCGTGGCGTTCAGCAACCGCCACTTGAGCCAGGTCTTCCACTCGTCCAGCGGCGTTGAGGCGAGCATCGCATTGACAGTCTTGGCCGCCTCGGGTTCCGTCACGTTGATCGCGGTCGAGCCGGGAATCTCCAGGTTGCGGAAGATCAGCTTCCAATCGATCTCGGGCGCAAGCTGAGCCACCCCCGCCACGTCCATCTTGTGGTACAGGTTGTACGGGTTGCGGCGCTCGATGTTGGTGAGCTGCTTCTGAGCGATGGCGGTTTCCAGCGACAGCACCGTTTTGGCTGCCGCGGCGCTCCGTTCCGGCGTATCGCCAATCAGCCCGAACATCCGTTCGACGTGCTTGAGGAACTCCTCGCGGATCTTCTTCGTCTTCTCGTCCGCGTTAAAGTAGTAATCCCTCTCGGGCAGCGAGGTGGCATTGACCGCAAGCACGGCAATCGTGGTGTTTGCATCCTTCAAATCGGGGGAGGATGCGACGACGTATGGGCCCAGCGGGAGCTCGCGCTGCGTTTCGGCCAGATACGCCTTGAGTCCCGCTTGATCCCTGATCGCATCGATTCTGGCCAGATAGGGATCGACGGGTTTGCGGCCCGCCGCGTCAATGGCTGCCGTGTCGATGCATGAGGCGTAATAGTCGCCCAGCCGCTTGGCGTCGCCCGTCGCATTGGCATCGTTGGCGACTGACTCCAGCAGCACTCTGGTCCTTTCCCGGTTGGCCTCGCTAAGAACGCGAAACGTCCCGTAGTCCGCAAATCGCTTGGGGATGGGGTTCTTGTCTAACCATGTGCCGTTGACGAAACGGAAAAAATCGTCGCAAGGCTTGCAGGAGGTGTCCATCGCCTCTCTGTCGATTCCGGACTTGAGCGGACCGGACTGCGGCGCCTGCTGCGCCAGGACGCCCACGCAGAGAGTGAGCGCGGGCACAATGAATGAATGAAGTTTCATGGGAAAGTGATGACCTGTCAACCATATTGTGACGGATCGCGCGTGTTTTTGTAAGTAAAAGCATTCCTGCATATGGGATTGCCTCTCGGAGTGCTGGCTGCGGGCGGAACCCGGTTGCAGGCTTCGGCTGGCTTCGAGGCGGGAGCCGCCAAGAGGCTGATTACGCCGGACCCCTTGCTGCCGGTCAGCGGGGGGATGGGAATTCCGGCGCCCGCCAAGTCGAAGCAGGGCGACCTGACAGTGCGCGTGATGGCCTTTCGCTCGGGCGGGGAAACAGTGGCAATCGCAGGGCTCGACTTGCTCGGCTTCCCGTCGGTGTTGGGAGACCGCGCACGCAAGTTGGCGCCGCGGCTCGCCCCGGAACAGATTCTCATCGGAGTCACGCACACCCACAGCGCGCCTGACACGTATGCCTACCCTGACGGCAAGGGTGGCCACACGGGCTCGCTCGAATACATGGACTTCGTCGCCGAGCAGACTGGCGCCGCAATCAACCAGGCTTTGGACAGGTTGCAGCCGGCGGAATTGCGGGTGGCGTCAGGAGAGGTGAAAGGAAAGGTCGCCTACAACTATTACGCCCCCGATTTGTATGACCGGCGGGCAGGAGTCTTGCAGGCGCGGGTATTGAACGGGCAGGCGATCGGGACGCTCGTCAACTACGCGATCCACCCCGAGGTGATGGGCAGTGAGCAGGGGATTCTCAGCCCGGACTTGTGCGGCCCATTGTATGACCGCCTGGAGGAAAAGGCCGGCGGCGTAGCGCTGTTCATGAATAGCGCGCAAGGCGGCATGGTGACAGCCGACAACCGCAACCTGGATGCCGGCCCGAAAGACAGCCTCCGTGCGGATTGGCACGACAGCCGGTCGTGGAGCGAATGCGAAAGGATCGGGAGGCAATTGGCGGAGGAATCGCTCAGGATCGCCGGTCCGGCGCCGTGGGAGCGGAATCCGAAGTTGCAGAACTTCTCCAAACAAGTGCAGTTCCCGGTGCAATCGGACGCGATGTGGCGCTGTTGAACAGCGCGGCGGGGGAGTAGCTCAGGCGCGGCCCGCGCGTCCCGCGCCGAGCTGAGTTTTGGCGTAATCGAAGGAACGCTCGAGGTCGACCATCTGCTGGCGCTTCAATGCCTCACGGAACTCGGCGGGTTGCCTTCCGCCGCCATCGGCGATGACCATGTTCTTCATTAAGGGGGAGCCGCGCTTGACCAGCGAGACGAAGCGGGCGAATTCGGCGGCGCGAGCCTTGGGGAAGGCCTTCCAAAAGTCCGCCTCAAGGTAGGGAACGACACGGGGCGGCCGCCGGTGATGATCTCGAGGTGCATCGGCGCCGAGGGGCAAAGACGCTGGTGGAGCGTGACAAGGTTCGTCAAGTCGAGGCAGCCGTCGCCGAGAGCGGTCCATTGGGCGGCGCAGCCTCGCGGATGCTCGAAAATGGCGGTGTCTCTGACGTGAGTCGTGACGGTCAGGGGGCCCAGCGTCTCGAATGTCACCGCCGGGTCTTCAGCACACCAGACAGGATTGCCTGTATCGAGACAGGCTCCGACGGCGTCCTTGCCGGCTTCTTCGATGATGGTCTTGACTTCCCATGCCTGCAAATCGCCGGAGTGATTCTCGATGGCGATTTTGATCCCGCTGTCGAGGGCAAGCTGGCGGTTCGCCTTGAAGACGCGGATCGTGTTCTCCATGTGCTGTTCGATGGGGATGGGGCCCAGACGGTCAGCCGAATCGCCGAGGTAGCAGCGGAGGGAACGCGCGCCGGCAGCGGAGGCGGCTCGGATTGCCCTGGCCAGGTATTCGACCGGATCCCCATTGGCAGGGCGCCAGGCGCGGGCGGAGGGGCAAATGCAGCCTGTGCCGCCGTCGAGCAAGATGTTGAGCTCGCGGGCGCGCTGCTTGACTCGGGCGAGGTGGGCGGGGTCGAGGCTCTCGAAGTCGCCGAGAGAGGAAATCTGGACTGCATCGAGCTTGTGGGCGGCGGCGAACTCCAGGTGGGCCATCGCCTTCATTTCGAAGCTGCGGATCGAGTAGGTGTCGTAGCCGAGAAGAAGGCGCTGCCCGGGCGCGGCGTGGAGGACTGCGGGAAGGCTGGAGAGGGTTTCGATGAAGCTTCGGCGCAGCATGGCGGAAGTCGTATCGTAGCAGGCTGACCTGCACATTGGGGCAGTTGCGGCGGAACGCTGCTATACTCGACTCCTGCCGTGATGAGAGCACCGACTCCGAACGACGTCGCGGAAACGGCGGCGATGCGCGATCTGGCCGCGAGGAACATCGAAGTGACCCGCGGCTACTGCCTCTTCTCCCAACGGTTCCGCGGTTTCCTTGGCGATGAGGCGACGTGGCCCACGTTCGCGGCGTGGGCATCCGCACAAGCGGGGCGGACCATTCGGAAAGAGGATCTGCTGAGGGCGCTCGAGCGCAGGCTCGGCGACTCGGAGCCGGTGCGGCGGCTCGTCGATGGTCCGCTGAGGCTGGCGGCGCGGTTCATCCTGCGGAGCGTGTTGGATCTCAATCCGTTCGAGCGATCATCGCAGGCGGTGTCTCGCGGAAACATCAAGGTGTACTCGGAGATCGGTGCGGTTTTCGCAAAGCTCATCCAATTGCTGGACGCCCACGGAAGTCAGGCGGATGTGGAGGCTCTTTGCGCAAGTCTCACGCCCGGCCCGCCGCCTGAGGGGCAGGACCTGCTGCGGCGGGCGATCCCCGCGTTGACTCAAGCCATTCACACACCACAGGGCAAGCAGCGCAGCGAACTCATTCTGTTGTCGAATGCATACATTGGCCTGCATGAGCAGACACGGTTGCAGCCTGAGATCGAGGCCAGCATCGACGGCTCCGTGTGGGATGCGGTGGAGGTCAAGCAACGATTGGCCGACGCGTTGCTGCCCCACGCAACGCCACTTCGAAGAGCGGGCCGCGCGGTCCTTCGGGAAAGGCTGATGCCCGCGCTTGGACCGCTGGTCAGCGAAGTTCAGCGGCTGGTTCGGGAAATCGTAACGGAGCGGATGATGGTTCTCGAGCTGCCGGGCGAGGTGTTGCGCCTGGGCCAGGACCTTTCAGGCGGCTTCCCACCCGCCCTGAGCGCGCCAGAGAACGAAGAACTGAAGGGCGTTCTTCAGAGGACAGATCCAACGCCGGATTCGCTTCAGGGTAGCGGCGCGGTGAATTGGGCGGACTTCCGCGAGCGCATCCACTTCATCGTGGACTTGTTCCGGTCCAGGCAGTTCGAGGCAAGGCTCTTCGAATGGCCCGCCGGTTTAGGCGCGCCGCCCGGCTGACCAAGGCGAATGGCCCCTCCGCCTGCAAAGTAGAATAGGAATTCGCCCTTCTCTTGTGACGCAGGAAGTCCGGCCTGAACTCCAGTTCGCGGTCAGCGCGACATTCACCGCCGAGCCCATCGAGCGGGTAATCGCCTTTTGGGGAAGAGAGTTGGACTGGGAGATATCCGTCCGCTTCGCCCCATATAATCAGGTCCCGCAGACTCTGCTCGATCCGGCGGGACTGTTCGCCGGCAACGGGAACGGCGTGAACGTCGTGCTGCTGCGGGTAGAGGATGTCGGAGGTGTCGACAACGCCGTGGAAATCGCAAGGCTCGCTCACGGCGCGCCTTCGCGGTTCAGCCAGCCGCTCCTGGTAGTCTTGTGCCCGCCCTCGCCGGGGCGGGAATCCGAGGATCTCCTGGCAGAGAAGCGGATCGAGGAGATCTTGAGAGAAGCCACAGGCGTGCAGTGGATGAGCCATCGGGAGATTTCGGCGCTCTATGATGTGCCGGTCTGGAACGATCCGGAGGGGGAACGGCTGGGACGCGTGCCCTATACGGAGGCAGGCTTCGCGGCTTTGGGGACCAGCATTGTCCGGCACGCCCACTCAATGCGCGTGCCGCCCGTGAAAGCCGTCGCGGTTGACTGCGATAACACCCTGTGGAAAGGGGTCTGCGGGGAGGACGGGCCGGCTGGAGTCGTGCTGGAGGCGGGGCGGAAGGACCTGCATCATTTCCTTCTCGATCAGCGAGAGGCCGGGATTCTGCTCTGCATCGCGAGCAAGAACAATGAGGAAGACGTATGGGAGACATTCGCCGCCCATCCCGAGTTCCCTCTGGCGAAGCGCCACTTCGCGACCTGGCGCATCAACTGGCAGTCCAAAGCGGCCAGCATTGTCGAGATGGCGGCCGAACTTGGCATCGGCGCAGACGCTTTTCTGCTGTTGGACGACAACCCGAAAGAGTGCGCAGAAGTGGAGGGCGGAGCGCCTGGGGCGATGGCTGTATCCATTCCCGAAGACCCCGGCGAACTTGGTCCGTTCCTGCGGCACTTGTGGATCCTCGACCACCCCGTCATCACTGAAGAAGACCGCCGGCGAGCTGCTTCAATCGCGCAATCGCTCGACTTCAACCGCGAGGCCAGGCACGCCGAAAGCCTCGAGGAGTTCATCGCCGGGCTGAATCTGCGCGTCGATTTCCAGCCGCTGGCGCCTGAGCGGCTGGGACGCGTCGCGCAGTTGACGCAGCGGACCAATCAATTCAACAACAGCGGAAGGCGGAGATCGGAAAGTGAAATCCAGGCATTGCTCTCCGGAGGCAGGTGGACCTGTTATACGGCGGAGGTTTCGGACCGGTTCGGCGACTACGGCCTCGTCGGCGCGCTGCTCGTTGAAAGAGGCGAGCACGAATTCTACGTTGACACATTCCTGCTGAGCTGCCGCGCGCTTGGCCGGGGAGTCGAGCACCGCATGCTCGCATCGCTGGCGGAGGCGGCCTTGGATGAGGGGGTTTACACCGTCGCAATCCCGTTCCGGGAGACGGCCCGGAACAAGCCGATGCGCGATTTTCTGGCGTCCCTGGAAGGGGCCTCACTGGAACGCGAGGGCGAAAGCCATGTCCTGCGCCTGAAAGCGGCGGACTTGCAGGCGCTGCGCTGGCATCCGCGCGCCGCGCCCGAGGCGCTCATTGAACGCAAAGCACAACCGGCTGCGCCGCGAAGATTTGCAGGCTATGCGCGAATCGCCCGGGAGCTCAGAACGCCGGCGCAGATCGTCGCCGCCGTCCGCCGGCGCGGCGTCACACCGCCGCTCCAGCAGGGACCCGGGGCGCCGGAGTCGGAAACGGAGATCAGGCTCGCCCGGATCTGGAGCGAACTGCTCGAAAAGCCCGTTGCGAGCAGATCGGCGAATTTTTTCGACCTCGGCGGCCATTCGCTCCTCGCAGTCATGTTGCTCATGAGAATCAGAGAGGAGTTCTCCGTTGAGCTTTCCGTCGATGACGTCTATGCGGGTTCGCTGACGCTGGGAGACCTGGCGCGCCGCATCGACGCGCAACTGATGGGGCTGGCAGGGCCGAGCGAGTACGAGGACCTGCTGGCCGAGATCGAGGGTCTCTCCGACTAGGAAGTCAGGGCGCTGCTCGAACAGGCCGAAGGCGGCGGGAACGAATGAGAGTCCTGCTGACGTCGAACGCGATGCACGATCCGCCAAGAGGCGGCTCGACGCGATCGAATCTGGCGTGGCTGCGGCACATGGCCGGGCGGGGACATGAATGTGTAGTGGTGGCGCCGGGTCCGGAAGACAAGGTAACAAATGACGCCGGGATCCGGATCGAGAGCTACAAGGACCTGTCGCTGCGGCCGGGAGTGCTCGGCGAACGCATCCGCGCGCTCGCGCCCGGCTGGGTGCTGGTGTCGAGCGAAGACGTCAGCCACATCCTGCTGAGAGAGGCCGGGCATGCGGCCGCGGGCAGACTGGTGTATCTCGCACACACGCCGCAGTTCATGCCCTTCGGGCCGGAGTCGTGGCATAACGACCCGGCGGCGGCAGCCATCGTGAAGAGCGCGGAGGGCGTTGTCGTCATCGGGCATCACATGGCCGCCTACGTCCGCAAGCATCTCGGACGCGAACCGGCTGTCATTCATCCGCCGATCTACGGAGCCGCTCCCTGGCCGAATCTGGGCAGGTTCGGCTCGCCTTGGGCGCTGATGATCAACCCCTGCACTGTGAAGGGCCTGCCGGTCTTCCTTGAACTTGCGCGCCGGTTCCCTCACCTCCGCTTCGCGGCTCTGAACGGATGGGGCACAACGCAGGCCGACCGCTCGGCCATCGCGCGCCTGCCGAACGTGGAACTGCTCGCCAATGTGCCCGATATCGAGGAGGTGCTGCGGTCCACAAAGCTTCTCCTCATGCCCTCGTTGTGGTACGAAGGCTTCGGGCTCATCGCGATGGAGGCGATGCTGCGCGGCATTCCGGTGATCGCCAGCGACTCGGGCGGATTGGCAGAAGCGAAATCCGGAACAGGCTACGTCATTCCGGTCCGTCCCGTCGAGCGGTACGAGCCGGTCTTCGACGATACCGGAATGCCGCGGGCTGCCGCGCCGGCGCAGGACATCGAGCCGTGGGCGCGCGCTCTCGAGACGCTGACCACCGATGAAGCGGCGTGGCGCGAGGAGGCCGTCCGGTCAAAAGCCGTGGCGGAGGCCTTCGTTTCGAAACTCGATGCCGGCGGCTTCGAGCGGTGGCTGGCGGGACTTCAACCATCGAGTGCGCCTGTCGCGGACCGGCTGAAGGCTCTGGACCCGGCGCAGCGCGCCAAACTCGCCGCACTGCTCAAGTCGAGGAGACGCGGATGATGCGGCTCCTGCTGGCCCACAACTCGACCTATTATCCGGCGCAAGGCGGAGGTGACAAGTCGAACCGCCTGCTGATGGAGGCGCTGGCGGCCCGGGGGCATGCCGTCCGTGTGGTGACGAGAGTGGAAAACTTCGGATCCGCAGCCCATCGAAAACTGATGGAGGACCTCGCCGCGAGAGGCGTGGAGGCCGCGCCTTCAGGGAGCGAGAGCATCGCCTACAGACTTGGCGGCGTCGAGGTCCGGGCCCTCACTGGAGATCCGCACCTGCGCGCGTTCTTCCAGAAGCAGATCGATGAATTCGATCCGGACATCATCATCACGTCTACCGACGACCCGGGGCAGATTCTGTTCGACCTCGCCGTCAAGGCTCAACGGGCGAGGGTTGTCTACCTGGTGCGCGCGACCATCGCCGTTCCTTTCGGTCCCGACAGCTCGATGGTCAGCGCGGCGAAAACGGAAGCGCTGAAGCGGGCGGATGCGGTGGTCGGCGTTTCCCACTATGTGGCGGGCTACGTGCGCGAATGGAGCGGTCTGGACGCGGTGCATGTTCCGATTTCGCTGCTCGAACCCGGCTCGGGGTTCCCTTTGCTGGGGCGGTTCGAGAACCCGTATGTGTCCATGGTGAACCCGTGCGCGGTGAAGGGCATTTCGATTTTTCTTGCGCTGGCTGACCTGATGCCGGAAGTCCAGTTCGCGGCCATTCCCGCTTGGGGGACGTTGAGCGAGGAGATCGCCGCGATGGCCCAGCGGCCCAACATCAAGCTGCTGCCGCGGACTGACAACATCGACACGCTCCTCGCACAGACGCGAATCATGCTGGTGCCGAGCGTGTGGGCGGAGGCGCGGAGCCGAATCGTCCTGGAAGCCATGTCGCGCGGCGTGCCGGTCATGGCAAGCGATGTTGGCGGGCTGCACGAGGCAAAGCTCGGCGTGCCGTATCTCATCCGCGTGAATCCGATCGTCAGCTACAAGCCGTCGGTGGATGCTGGTATGGTCCCCGTGGCGGAAGTCCCGGCACAGGATCCGCATCCCTGGCGGGAGATACTGCACCGGCTGTGGACAGACCGGAGGCACTGGGAAGAGATCGCCGCCGCGAGTCGAAGGGCGGCGCTCGAATACGCCGAGAACCTGAATGTTCTCCCGTTCGAGCGGCTGCTCGCCGACCTCATGACGCGGCCAAAACGCGGTGCGCCGCCCGCGGCGGCGGCGAAGGCGCCGCTCAGCGAGGAGAAGAAGAAGCTGCTGGCGCTCATGGCGAAGAAACGCGCCCAAGCAGCGGGGAAGCCGGGAGTGAGCCTATGGTTTCCTGGGATTGAAGAGGCGCCTCAAGGACTGACGCGGCTTTTCTGTTTTCCTTGGGCGGGTGGTGGGGCGCTCCCCTTCAAACCGTGGCGGGAACCTTTGAAGGATGTCGCCGCCGTGGTCCCCGTCAGGCTCCCGGGGCGAGAAAGCCGCATGGCTGAAGCCGCGATCGAACGGATGGAACCGCTTGTTCAGGCGCTGCTCGAGCAGATCCGTCCCCACCTCGGCACGCCGTTTGCCTTCTTCGGGCACAGCATGGGCGCCGGAATTGCCTTCGAGTTGGCGCGGGCGCTGCGGCGCGAAGGCTTGCCGGGACCGCGCAGCCTGATCGTCTCCGGAGCGCGCGCCCCGCAGTACAGGCTCAACCACCAGCCGCCGCCCGAGCCCACGCTGCGCGACTTCATCGAAGAGATGCGCCGGCTCGAAGGATTCCCGCCGAGCGTATTGAACAATCCCGAGTTGCTGAAGCTCGCCCTTCCGCCGCTGCTCGCCGACGCGCGGCTGTACCGGCACTACTCATACGTTCCCGAGCCTCCGCTCGAGGCGCCTCTGTTCGCCTACGGCGGAAACGCCGATCCCAATGTGACAGCCGAGCACCTGCGCGCATGGAGCGAGCAAACGTCCTCCGTCTTTTACAGCCGGGAGTTCAAGGGAGGGCACTTCTATGTCGAATCCGCCCAGGCTGCGCTGCTGGCGGCGTTGCGGGCGGACCTGAGGACGGCTTGAAGGAGAGCCGCCAGAGCGGGGCGGGCTATGTGCAGACGGGTTGTGTTCACTGAAGCAGCCTCGATTGACCACAGGCTGATCCGCGGTCCGAGAATTCGGGGCCCTTTCAAAACACCCTGACGCCGGGATGAACCGGGACATGCATCAGTGACCGCGCAGGAGTTGGGCGTCGAGGTGCTCGGGCAGCATCATCGCGTCGTTCGGGTAGTAGTGATCGACGTTTT
>JACADU010000080.1 GCA_013388415.1 Bryobacteraceae bacterium | reverse complement strand
CGTCGAATTCGGGATGGACGCGCAGGAGGGCGAAGATGGTCTTGGCCCAGCTCTGGTGTCCGAGGAGGTTGATCTGGGGGATCAGTTTGACGCCGGCGAGGCGCGCGGCGGCGGCGAGGGATTGGACCTGTTCAGGCGTCAGGGCGGGTTCGTCGACGATATCGGGGCAGCGGCGGGAGCGGACGCGGTAGTTGAACTCGAGGAACAGCGTGTTGACGCCCTCCTTGGGGAGCGCATCCTGAATGAAGCGGAGAGCCGTTTCCATGTCTTCAGGGCGCGGCGCGGAGAGGTGGAGCCCACGCAGCGGACCTCCGGGGGACGCAGCGGTAAGGGGGAGGGCGGAGGCGGATTGAAGGAAGAGGCGGCGGTTCATCGGTTGAGAAGATATCACGCGCTGAAAGAGGTAGGCTTTCAGTCATGAAGCGGCGGAGTTTTGTTGCAATGCTGGCGGCGCCGGGCGCGGCGGGACCGGGGTGGGCGGAGAGGCTGGGGGTGATGTGCCAGTTGGGGAGCACGGAAGCAGGGGCGAGGAAGGTGATCGAAGCGGCGGCGCAGGCGGGCTTCCGGCGCGTGCAGGTGAACTTCGCGTGGGACGGCGTGGATGAGGGGTTCCTGAAGGGGCTGCCGGGGTGGTTGAGCGCGGCGGGGTTGAAGTGCGAAGCGCTGGGCGCGTATGTAAACTGCCTCGCGCCGGGCGTGAATCTGATGAGGACGCGGGAGCAGGATTTCATGCGGGCGATGGAGGTCGCGCCGGCGGCGGGGGCAAGGATCCTGGTGGCGTGGACGGGGTCGCATCTGCCGGACCTGATGAAGGCGGACGCGCGGAATCCGGGGCGCACGTCAGAAGACGCGATTGTGCGGTTTATTGAGCGGCATCTGAAGGGGCTGGAGAGGGCGAGGCTCAAGCTGGCGCTGGAGACCTACATCACGCTGGCGTGTCCGGACGCGGTTTCGTTGAGGCGGCTGCTGGACCGGCTGCCGGAGTTGGTGGGGGCGGTGCTGGATCCGCCGAACCTGACGCCGGTGGCGCGGTACGGGGAACGGGATGAAGTGATGAAGGAGATGGTTCGGACGCTGGGCGAACGGGTGGCGGTGGCGCATCTGAAGGACTTCAGGCTGAGGGCGGACGGGCAATCGTATGATCTGCCGGGACCGCTGGGGGGCGTGATGAACTATCCGCTGTACTTGAAGCTGGTGAGGGGGCTCAAGGGGGATGTGCCGGTGGTGGCCGAGCATATCGGGCCGGCGGAATTCGCGGAGACGAGAAGGCGGCTCATGGCGATGTGAGAGTGGGCGCGCGAGAATTTGCTTGCATTCCGGCGGAGAAAGTGTTACAAGTTGTAGCGTGACAGGACGTAACACGAAGAAGGCGCTGGCGCGCCTGAGCCCGCTGGAGCTCGCGGCGATGCAGATCCTCTGGCGGGAGGGGCGGGCGACGGCGGATGGTGTGCGGCTGGCGCTCGCGCCCAAGCGGGAGCTGAAGGACGCGACGGTGCGGACGGTGCTGCGGCGTCTGGAGGAGAAGGGGTATGCGCGGCATGTGGAGGAGGGCCGGGCGTATGTGTACTCGCCGGCTGTCAAGCAGGAGAACGTCGCGGCGCGGGCGCTGCGGCAGATCCTCGACACGTTTTTCGGGGGGAACGTGGAGGAGATGGTGGTGGGGATGGTCGAGAACGAAGTGATCGACCCGGCGGAACTGAAACGGCTGGCCGCGCGTCTGGAGCGCGAGAAGGGATCGAAGGAGTAGTCCGATGAGTGCCGTGGCGGAGCTCTGGACGCGGCTGGTCCTGTTGGGCTTGGCCGGAGTGATTGGCGAATGGGCGCTGCGGCGCGCCAACGGCGCGGTGCGTCATGCGCTGTGGATGGTGGTTATGGCGGCGGCACTGGCTCTGCCGGTGGCGCGGGTGGCATTCGAAGAGCAGACGTGGACGGTGAGTTGGTGGCGGGCGCCGGCGGTAGCCGCGCCGGTGGAGACGGCGTTGGGCGAGGCGCCGCCTGGTCCGGCAACGGCGGACGCGCCGAGCCGGGCGGCAAAGCGCCGGATTCCTTACGAGTGGTTGCTGTATGTGTTAGTAGCGGCGGTCCTGCTTGGGAGACAGGTTCGCGCCGCATTGCGGCTGCGAGCCATCAGGCGGCGCGCAACGCTTGTGCAACCGGAGGAAGCGCTCGACGTTGCGGTCCAATTGGGCGTGGCTGAGCCAGTGGAGTTTGTGGCGTCGGCCGAGGTCACCGTGCCATTCACCGCCGGCTGGCGCCGCTGCCGCATCTTTCTGCCCGCGGATTGGACGGAATGGCCGGCGATGAAGCGCCAATCAGTGTTGACCCATGAGATGGCGCACGTGCAGCGGGGAGACTGGCTGGTTGGCAGGGCGGCAGCGGCCCTTCGGGCGGTTTTCTGGGCGCACCCGTTGTTCTGGTGGGCGGAGCGCCGGTTGGCGGCACTCGCCGAGGAGGCTGTCGACGAGACCACGCTGGCCCTGACGGGCGACGCGCGCGCTTACGCAGGCGCGATCCTCGATTTTGTTCTCGCGCGCATGGAGCACTTCGAAGGAATGGAGACAACAGCGATGGTACGTTCCAGCGAAGTAAGCAGCCGCGTAGAGCGGATTCTGTCAACCCGAAACTCCCACGCCGCGCGAATAGGGAGGCTCACGGCGGCGAGCATCGTGGGGGCTGCGCTGCCGCTGCTCTATGCGGCGGCGCTGGTGGAGCCCGCTCCGCAACCAGCGCCCGTGAGTCCAGCGCCTTTTCAGGCGCCGGCGGCGGCGAGCGAGTTGGCGGCTGCCGAGGCCAAAGCCGCTGCCAGTCCGGAGGATCCGCAGGCGCGGCTCGAGCTTGTTCAAAAGTTCACCCTGAGCGGGCGGCAAGCGGAGGCGGAGACGCATGCGGTCTGGCTTGTCGAGAACCAGCCGAGCAGCCTGGAGGCAATCATGGCAACGCAGATCTTTGTAGGCCATTTTGGCCCGGCGCCGGCCGGCCGGCGGCTGAGCGCGCTGTGGCGCCGCAATGCGGAGAAATATCCGGGCGACGCTTCAGTGCTGACGGCAGCGGCGCGCACGGCGCAACTCGAGGGGGAGTTTGTCCGCGCCGACGCGCTGCTGCGTCAGGCGCTGACGCTGGATCCGTCGCTTCAGCCGGCTCAACATCAGCGCGCGGCTCTTTATCAGCAGGCATTGCTGGCAGGGTCGGGGGCCATTGT
>JACADU010000147.1 GCA_013388415.1 Bryobacteraceae bacterium | reverse complement strand
GGCTGCGAGGTTGTCGCGGAGCTGCTGTTCGTTGCGCGCGCCGATGATGACGGTGTCGACGCAAGGCTTGCGCATTACCCAGTTGAGGGCGACCTGAGCGACTGAGACGCCGCGTGCGGCGGCGATCTCGTCGAGGGCGTCGACAATTCTGTAGAGGCGCTCTTCGTCGATGGCGCCCGGCGCGTCGAGCGAGTTAAGGCGGGATTCAGAGGGTCTGGGCTGGCCGCGTCGGAACTTGCCGGACAAGAGGCCAAACTGGAGCGGGCTCCATGCCATGATGCCGATGCGCTGATCGAGGCCGGCGGGGACGAGCTCGTGTTCGGCGTCACGGGCGAGAAGCGAGTAGTTGATCTGCTGTGAGATATAGCGGTGGACGCCGAGTTCGCGGGCCAGATAGTGAGCTTTCATCAACTGCCAGCCGGAGTAGTTGGAGCAGCCGACGTAGCGGACCTTGCCGGCACGGATGAGGTCGTCGAGGGCGCGAAGGGTTTCGTCGAGTGGGGTCAGCGAGTCGAAGGTATGGACCTGGTAGAGGTCGATGTAGTCGGTGCCGAGGCGGCGGAGGCTGTCTTCGCAGCCTTTGATGATATGCAGGCGGGAGAGGCCGACGTTGTTCGGGCCGGGCTCGAGGCGGTTGAAAACCTTGGTGGCCAGGACGATGTCTTTGCGGCGGGCGCCGAGCGCCTGGCCAAGCACCTCCTCGGACTTGCCGAAGGAGTAGATGTCCGCGGTGTCGAAGAGATTGACGCCGGCATCGAGGCAGATGCCGACGAGCCGCGTTGCCTCCTCGGCCTGAATGTTGCCCATGGCGGCGAACCGTCCCTCGCCGCCGAGAGTCATCGTGCCGAAGCTGAGGACGGAAACCTCCAGTCCGCTCGAACCCAAGAACCTGTATTCCATGGCTGTTCCCTGTCCAGCATAGCGGAGCGCCGGGGCGCCGCTCAGCGAAGCGAGGCGGCGTAGGCGCCGAGGGTCTCGAGATTGCGGGCGAAGTCAGCGGAGCTGATGATTCGCTCGGGAACCGGTTGCGGGCCGAGGAAGATCTCGACGGTGTCGTTTTCGTGGAGCGGAATGAGTTGTGAGCTTGCGGCCTGGCTGCCGCCGGCGGAGCCGTCGGCGGGGCCGCGGCCGATGCGGAGCAGCATCTCCCTGGCGGCGTAGGTGAAGACGAGACGGTTGGCCCGGCCGATGGAGCCCATTCTTGTCCAGGCTCCGCGGGGGTCCATCGAGTCGATGAGGCGCCGGGCTTCAGAAGCGAGGTTCTCTTTGGCGGCGGGCCTGAGGTCCCGGCCGTTCCAGGGCGAAAGGCCCTCGAGCTTCTCGGGCCGGCGAATGGTTGACGGGTCCAGCGAAGCGAGTTTGCGATAGTCCGCCTCGACATCGGCGAGCCACGCGCCACTGACGAGCACGCCATAGTGCGTGATGACCGACTCGGGCGTGTAGCTGATTTCGTAGCCGTCCACCATGCGGCTGCCGAGGCCGGAGGCGGAGACGCGCGAGCCCTTGGTGATGTAGAGCGGCCTGTTTGTCTGGAGTTCGTAGAAGCGGGCGAGCACGGGTCCGGGGCTGATGCGGCGGAAGACCTCCTCCGTGCCGCGCGGGACGGCGGAGCGTTTCAGGTAGTCGAGGGCCCTGGGGATTGGCTCGATATACTTGCGGTCGCCGGTTTCGCGATAGAGAGCCATGAGGATTCGCATGACGCTCTGGGATTCGCCGCCGGTGACCGATGGAGGTTCGAAGATGCGAGCCCAGGCGGGGTGCATGTTGGCGTCGTACTGCTGGGCCCAGGCGGGCTGGGGGTCGGGCATCTGCGCCAGGAGGATGAACTGGCCGCCTTTTTCGGCGGACTGTTTGTAACGCGCGTCCTTGTAAATGCGGGCGGCCTCGAGCATGACGTCGATGGCGTCGGCGATGGAGTTGTCGTTGAAGGTGTAGTGGTCCTGGTAGCCGGGACCGGGCCACTTGCGCGGCCACGAAGGAGGATAGGAAGCGCGTTTGACGGGGTACTTCGAGGGGCCGGCCGGTCCGCGAAAGCGCTGGGGCCAGGCGCCGATGGGGTACTGGGCGGCCATGAGTTTGTCGAGAGCGAAGAGGGCGGCTTCATGGATGGCTGCGTCCTTGAAGCCGAGGGCGCGGTCGACGCGCATGAGAACGCGGATGGCGGCCTGAGTGACGTTGTCGTCGAGGTTGGTGACGCCGCGGCGGTCTTCGGCGCAGTTGCGGTCGCTGCGGTACTGATATTGGCCGCGCTTGGCGGGATCGAACTCGATGAGGTAGTCCCAGCCTCCGCTGCACAACTGGCCGCGGACAAGGGCGTGCGCAGCGGCGCGGGCGTGTTCGAGATATTCGCGGTCGCCGGTGTTTTGGAAGGCCTTGAGGAAGGCCAACGCGACGACGGGAGTGGCTTCGCGCTGGACTTCAACCTGGGTTGGGCCCTCGGCGGATTCCGAGCGGCCGTAGCTGAGGTCGGCTGTGTAGTGATAGTGCCGGCCATTGGCGTGCAACAATGGAGTTCAACCAAACTTTGAAGGAGAGCTTCTGTGCGAGTCCTCCCAATCCTCTTGGTTTTTTCGGCAGGCCTCTGGTGTCAGGTCGCGCAAGAAGCCAATCGAGATTACGCGACACCGGCGGATCGCGCGAGAACCATCCAGCGGTTGGAAGCGCCGGCTCGACTGGCCAGGTTGCGTCCTGAGGAGCTGGTTGCGCACCTCGAGGTTGCGCGCGGCTCAACGGTCGCGGATCTTGGCGCCGGAACCGGCACGCTGCTGGAG
>JACADU010000103.1 GCA_013388415.1 Bryobacteraceae bacterium | reverse complement strand
GGCATCCGAAGAACCCCATCCTGACCGCCGCGGATTGGCCCTATCCGGTCAACTCGGTCTTCAACTGCGGTGCAACCGTTCTGCCGGACGGGAGAACCCTTTTGCTTTGCAGGGTCGAGGACCGCAGCGGGCGGTCCCATCTGTGCGCCGCGAGATCCCGCGATGGCGTGACCGGTTGGGAAATCGATCCGGCGCCCACGATGCTGCCCGATGTGGAACGCTTCCCGGAGGAGATCTGGGGGATCGAGGATCCGCGCATCACCTACGTCGATGAATTGAAGAAATACGCGATCGCGTATACCTCTTACTCCCGTGGCGGTCCCGGAGTCTCGCTCGCTCTCACCACGGACTTTCGATCGTTCCAGCGCCTCGGCGTCGTGATGCCTCCCGAGGATAAGGACGCTGCGCTCCTTCCACGGCGCATCGGCGACCATTGGGCGTTGATTCACCGCCCGGTCACAACCTGGCAGGGGGCGCATATCTGGATCTCCTACTCGCCTGACCTCCGGCATTGGGGCAGCCATAAGCTCATCCTCCGCGCCCGGCAAGGCGGCTGGTGGGACGCCAATAAGATCGGGCTTTCGCCGCCCCCCATCGAAACCGAGCGGGGCTGGCTCATCATTTACCATGGCGTCCGCCAGACCGCCTCCGGCAGCCTGTACCGTCTCGGCTTGGCCCTCTTTGACTTGCAGACTCCGGAGCGTTGCCTCTTGCGCGGCGATACGTGGGTCTTCGGCCCCGAAGAGGTCTACGAACGTCAGGGCGACGTCGCCAACATCGTCTTCCCCTGCGGCTACACACTGGCGCCCGGCGGTGACACCCTCAACCTCTATTACGGCGCCGCCGATACGTGCATCGCGATGGCCACCTCAAGCGTCCACGCCTTGATCGATTGGCTCTTATCCCACGGCCGGCCCGCCTGCCAGGAGCCTCTTGTCTGGTGAATCCCGCTTGCGGCGCGCGCATGCGCGAGCCGTCCGTTTCGCACCTCCCTCCCTCCCCGGCCCCTATACTGGAAGATTAATGGTCAGAGTCCGATTCGCCCCCTCCCCGACGGGTTATCTCCACATCGGCAGCGCCCGGACGTTCATCTTCAACTGGCTTTTTGCCCGCAAAACGGGCGGGGTCATGATCCTGCGCATCGACGACACCGACGTCGAACGCAACACCCAGGCGTCCCTCAACAGCATCTTCGACGGGCTCAACTGGCTCGGCCTTGGCTGGGATGAGTTCTACCGGCAGAGCGACAGGACGGAGCTCTACCGCAAAGCCGCCCAGACCATCCTCGAGCGCGGCTTCGCCTACCGCGATTTCACGCCCATGTCCGCCGCCTCCGAAGAAAAAACCACCGAGGGCAAGGCTGCCTGGCTTTACAACCCCGGCATGCGCGAACTCCCGCGTGAGGAGAGCGACCGCCGCGCCGCCGCCGGCGAGCCCTTCGTCCTCCGCTACCTCGTCCCCCGCGGATTCGACCGCAAGATCAGCTTCAAGGACCTCGTCTACGGCGACCAGTCCAAATCCTGCGAGGATATCGAGGACTTCGCCCTCCTCCGCTCCAACGGTCTGCCCACTTACCACCTCGCCTCCTGCGCCGACGACGCCGCCCTCAACATCAGCCACATCGTCCGCGGCCAGGACCACCTCACCAATACCTTCAAACACATCCTGCTCTTCGAAGCCCTCGGCTACCCCCCTCCCGAATTCGCGCACCTCCCCTTGCTCATCGCCCCCGACGGCTCGAAACTCTCCAAGCGAAAACACGGCGCCGTCGTCTCCGTCGCCACCTATCGCGACGCCGGCTTCCTCCCCCACAGCTACGTCAATTTCCTTTGCCTGCTCGGATGGAACCCCAAGGACGACCGCGAAAAGATGTCTCGCCAGGAACTGATCGAAGCCTTCTCCTTCGACGGCGTCAACCGCTCCAATGCTGTCGTCAACTTCACTGAAGAGGACCCCATCGATCCCAAAGCCCTCTGGCTCAACGCGCAGCACCTCTACGCCATGAGCCATGACGAGCTCGCCGCCCACCTGCTGCCCGTCTTCGAAAAGGCCGGTTACAACGCCACTGCCGAAAAAACCCGCCAGGTGGCGCCTCTCATCCAGGAGCGCATCAAAACCCTGAATGACGCCCCGGCGGTGGCGGACTTCTTCTTCGTTGAAGAACTCGAACCCTACCCCCCCGCGGACCTCATCCCCCAAAAGGGAGACGCAGCGCTCGCGCTCCGCGTTCTCGAGCACGCACTCGCAGCGCTCGCCTCCGCCGAATTCACCCACGAGGGTCTCGAAACCGCCCTCCGCGCCGAAGCCGCGTCGCTCGGCGTCAAAGCCGGCCAGATGTTTCAGCCCATCCGCGTCGCCGTCTGCGGCCGCAAAAACGCCCCGCCGCTTTTTGAAACCCTCGCAGTCCTCCAACGCGACACCTGCCTGAAGCGCATCCGCCAGGCCATCGAATTGCTCAAACGATAGGAAGTCACTCAAACCATGCCCGAAGCGATGAACAACGAATCCGCCCGGCCCTCCAACTTCATCCGCGACATCATCATCGCCGACATCGCCGCCGGCAGGCACGGCGGGCGCGTTCACACCCGCTTCCCGCCCGAACCCAACGGCTACCTCCACATCGGCCACGCCAAAAGCATCTGCCTCAACTTCGGCCTCGCCCGCGAGTTCGGCGGCAAGTGCAATCTCCGCTTCGACGACACCAACCCCTGCAAGGAAGAAGTCGAGTACGTCGAATCGATCATGCAGGACGTCCGCTGGCTCGGTTTCGAGTGGGACGGCCTCTTCTACGCCTCCGACTACTTCGAGCAGCTCTACGAGTGGGCCATCGTCCTCATCAAGAAAGGCAAAGCCTACGTCTGCGATCTCACCGCCGACCAGGTCCGCGAATACCGCGGCACTCTCACCGAGCCCGGCAGGGAGAGCCCTTACCGCAATCGCAGCGTCGAGGAAAACCTCAACCTCTTCGAGCGCATGCGCGCCGGCGAGTTCCCCGACGGCAGCCGCACCCTCCGCTCCAAAATCGACATGGCCTCGCCCAACCTCAATTTGCGCGACCCCGTCATGTACCGCATCCTCCACGCCGAACACCACCGGACCGGCAACAAATGGTGCATCTATCCCATGTACGATTTCGCGCACGGCCAGAGCGACTCCATTGAGGGCATCACCCACTCCATCTGCACCCTCGAGTTCGAAGACCACCGCCCTCTCTACGACTGGTATATCTAGGAACTCGGCATCTTTCCCTCCCGGCAGTTCGAGTTCGACCGCCTCAACCTCACCTACACTCTGCTCAGCAAGCGCCGCCTCCTCGCGCTCGTTCAAAACAAAGTCGTCAATGGTTGGGACGATCCGCGCATGCCCACCATCAGCGGCATCCGCCGCCGCGGCTACACCCCCGAGGCCATTCGTACCTTCTGCTCCCGCATCGGCGTCTCCAAAACCAACGGCGTCATCGAACTCGGCTTGCTCGAACACACCCTCCGCGAAGACCTCAATAAGCGCGCCCCCCGCGTCATGGCCGTCCTGCGGCCGCTCAAAGTCGTCATCGACAACTACCCCGAAGGACAGGTCGAGCCGATGGAAGCAGTCAACAACCCCGAAGACCCCTCGATGGGCGTCCGCCAGGTCGAGTTCTCACGCGAACTCTGGATCGAACAGGATGATTTCCGCGAAGTCCCCCCAAAAGGTTACTTCCGTCTCTCTCCAGGCACGGAAGTTCGCTTGCGTTACGCCTATCTGATCCGCTGCACCAACGTCGTTAAAAACAATGCCGGCGAGGTCGTCGAAATCCACTGCACCTACGACCCGGCAACCAAGGGGGGCAATACGCCTGACGGCCGCAAAGTGAAATCGACCATCCATTGGGTCTCGGCCGCGCACGCCGGCCAGGCCGAGGTCCGCCTTTACGACAACCTCTTCCTCAAGGAGAATCCTAACGAGGTCGATGAGGGAAAAGACTGGACCGATAACCTCAATCCCAACTCTCTCGAAGTCCTCACCGGTTGCATGATCGAGCCCTCGCTTCTGCAGGCCAGGCCCGGCGACCGGTTTCAATTCGAACGCTTGGGCTACTTCTGCGTGGATCCCGATTCCAGCGGCAACCGCCTCGTCTTCAACCGCACCGTCGGGCTGCGCGATACTTGGGCCAAAATCGAAAAAGCGCAAAAGGCTGGAAAGAAATGACCATCATCGGCATCGGAGGTTTGGAACGCGATCCGGCTTGTTCGGTCCTGCTCGACGGCAGGCTCGCTGCTGCCGTCGAACAGCGCAAAATCGCCCGCCGCGCCGGACCCGGCGAAGTTCCCAGGGAGGCGATCGCCGAATCGCTCCGCTTGGCCGGAGTCAACCATAGAACCGTCGAAACCATCGCCCTCGCCCGCCCATTCGGCCCCAGGTCCGGCACCGAGATCCACCTCGAACTCCGCGAGATGTTTCCGCTCGCGCGCATCGTCAGCGTCGAGCACCACACCGCCCACGCCGCGTCCGCCTTCTTCGCCTCGCCCTTCCCATCCGCCACTGTCCTCACGCTCGACCGCGCCGGCGATTTCCGCTGCGGAGCCCGCTACAAGGCCGAAGGCGCCGCCCTCACCCTCGAGAAGGAACTCTGCTACCCCGATTCCGTCGGCGACCTCTATAGCCGCGTCACCGAATTCCTCGGCTTTCACGCCAACGCCGACGAACACAAGGTCCAATGGCTCTCCACCAGCGGAAAGCCCGACTTCGCCGGCATCCTCCGTTCCATCCTCCTCCGCGAAGGCGTCGGCCTCCGCGCCGACAGGTCCTGGTTCGAGGACGGCCGCGCCGCTCACGGCGGCTTCAACGCCCGCTTCTACCGCGCTCTCGGCCTCGAGGACGGCGCCCCCATCCCCGAGCCCTTGCGCGCCAATGTCGCGGCCAGCGTCCAGTCTGTCGTCGAACAACTCGTCATGGAAATGGCCGGAGAAGGCGATAACCTCTGCCTCGCCGGCGGGCTCTTCCAGAACGCCTTGCTCGTCGCCGCCCTTGAGCGCAGCGGCCGCTGGAAGAACGTCTTTGTCCAGCCCGCCGCCGGCAATAACGGAACCTCCCTCGGAGCCGCCTGGCACGCCTGGCACGCCGTCCACCAGCGCAGCGAGCGCTACCCCATGACCACCCTCGCCCTCGGCCCATCCTACGGCGTTGACGAAATCAAGCAGGTTCTCGAAAACTGCAAACTCCGCTTCAGCTTCCTCGCCACCTCCGGAGATATCCTCAACGCCGCCGTCAATCAGCTCTCCGGCGATCGAATCGTCGCTTGGATGCAAGGCCGCGCCGAGTTCGGCCCGCGCGCCCTCGGCAACCGCAGCATCCTCGCCTCCCCCCTCGACCCCTACTCCAGCGAGAATCTCAACGTCTACATCAAACGCCGCGAGTCCTTCCGCAAATTCGCCGCCTCCGTCCCCGCCGAACTCGCCGCCACGTACTTCGAGGTCGGCCCCAACTCCCGCTATCTCGCCACCGTCGGGCGCGTCCGCCCCGAATACCGGAAGCAGTTCGAAAGCGCCATCCTCGGCCAGGACTTCGTCCGCGTCCACACCGTCGACGCCGGCGAGAACCCGCTCTTCCACAAACTCCTCCACGCATGGGGCAGCAAGACCGGACTGCCCGTCCTCTACAACACCTCTTTCAACCTCTTCGGAGATCCGCTCGTCGCCTCGCCCCGCGATGCCGTCCGCAGCTTCTACAGCTCCGGAATCGACGCCATGATCGTCGGCAACTTCCTGCTAGAAAAGTAGCCTACAGCAGGTCCGTGCGGCCCTGCTTCTCAATGGCTTTCACCAGTTGGCCGACGTCCTGCGCGCGTTCGCGCCGGGTGATCAGCAGCGCGTCGGGCGTGTCCACAACCACAAGGTCGTCCACCCCCAGAAGCGCCACCAGTTTCTCCGAGTCGATGAAGTTGCCGCGGCTGTCCAGGATCAATGCTTCGCCCCTTCCGGTGTTGCCGTCTCTGTCGTGCGGCAGCAGTTCATAGACCGCGTTGAAACTGCCCACGTCGTTCCACCCGATGTCGCCCGCGGCAAGCGCCATCACCCCTGCCGTCTTCTCCAGCACGCCATAGTCGATCGAAATGTTCTCGCACTTTGGAAAGACTTCGGCCAGCCGGCCCGCAAACGCCCGCGATCCCCACGCCGGCAGCGACTCGAGCAGCGACGCCGTCTCCGGCATGTGCTCCCGCATCGCTGCCAGGATCACCCGCGCCGGCCAGAAGAACATCCCCGCGTTCCACGCATACCGCCCCGACTTCACGTACCGTTGCGCCTTCGCCTTGTCCGGCTTCTCGTGGAAGGCGCGCAACACCACCGGCTTCAGGCTGCCCGGCTGCATCTCCCCAGCCGCGAACTCCAGGTAGCCGTATCCCGTCTCCGCCCAGCGCGGCGCGATGCCCAACAGCGTCATGTGGCCGCCCCGCGCTACCCGGTAAGCCGCCCGCACCAGCCTCTGGAAGTCTCTGGGTTGCGCGATGTAGTGGTCTGCCGGGAAGATGCCCATCACCGCCTTCGGGTCGATCTCGTTCAAGATCCGTGCCGCCAGCCCGATCGCCGGCGCCGTGTTCCGCGGTTCGGGCTCCGCCAGAATCTGCTTCCGCGGCACATGAGGAAGCTGCTTGGCGATCTCCAGTTCCAGGTCCCGGTTCGTCAGCACCCACATCCGCTCCGGCGGGACCACCGGCGCCAGGTGCTCCACCGTCTGCTGGATCAGTGTCCCGTGCCCCAGGAACTCCAGCACCTGCTTGGCGCGCTTGCGCCTGCTCCTCGGCCAGAACCTTGTGCCCCGCCCGCCGGCAAGGATGAGAGCGTGATCGTGTTGGCTCATTGCGTCTGAATCGGATGCCCGCGAAGGAACATCATTGTCCGCTTCCAGCGGGTCTTGGTGAAGAAGTTGGTGACAAGGTCGACAAGATGCTCGAGCGAGATGTAGTTCGGATCGGTCAGCCGCTCCGTCGTCGTCTCATACGACCACCAGATGACCAGCGGCTTGCCGACAATGTTCTCCCGCGGGACAAATCCCCAGTAGCGTGAATCCGAGGAGTTGTCCCGGTTGTCCCCCATCACGAAATAATGGCCCGGCGGCACAACAATCTCTCCGTCCTTCTGGTTCTCAGCCAGCATCGTCACCGCGGGGTCGAACACAAACGTGTTGGGCGGGGAAGGGAAGTTGTCGCGGTAAGAATCGAGAATCGGCGACTTGTGCACCGCGTACGGCTCCACCGCCTTCTTCCCATTGAGGTACAGCTCCTTATTGACGACCTTGATCCGGTCCCCCGGCAGCCCGATCAGCCGCTTGATGTAGTTCTCGCGCGGATTCACCGGATAGCGGAACACGACGATGTCGCCGCGTTGAAGCGGCGTGTAGGGCAGCAGGTGCTTGCTGATCGCGCCCGAAGGGGAATAAGAGAGCTTGTCGACGATCATGTGGTCGCCTATCAGCACGGTGTCCTCCATCGAACCGGAGGGCACGATGAACGATTGCAGCAGCGTCGTCCAGCCGAACAGCAGAAGCAGGAAGGTGGTCGTCCACTCGACGATGAAGGTGATGACCTCGGTCGTGCGGTCCTTCCGCGGCTTCTTCGGCGCGGGGTCCGCGGTTGCGGCTTTCGGCTTCTTCTTCAACTTCATGGTCTAGAGGGGGAATCCGCGGATCAGATGGAAGGTGCGGCTCCAGCGGGTCTTGCGGAAGAAATTCAGGGCGAGGTCTTTCAGGTGCTCCAGATCGATACCGCTCGAGATCAGGCGGTTGGTCTCCGTTTCATACGACCAGTAAATCACCAGCGGCTTGCCCACAATATGGTCGCGCGGGACAAAGCCCCAATAGCGCGAATCCAGCGAGAAGTCCCGGTTGTCTCCCATGGCGAAATAGGAATCCGGCGGAACCACGATTTCGTCCCTGTCCAGATGGTTCGCCAGCATCTCAAGCCCTCGTGGGCGGATGTCGCCCGGCGGCGAGTCCGGGAAGTTGTCGCGGTAAGGAATGAGGAAGTCCTGCTTGTGGAACTTGTAGGGCTCCTCAATCGCCTTGCCGTTCAGGAACAACTGTTTGTTGACGATCCGGATCCTGTCGCCGGGAATGCCGATTACGCGCTTGACGAAGGTCTGGCGGACATCTTCGGGATAGCGGAAGACGATGATGTCGCCGCGCTCGATCGGCAGATAGGGAAGCAGATGGCGGCTGACGGCGCCGGGTGGGGCGTAAGCCAGCTTGTCGACCAGCAAGTGGTCGCCGATCAATAGGTTGTCCTCCATCGAGCCGGTGGGGATGACAAACGCCTGCACAAGGGTCGTCGTTCCGAACAAAAGCAGCAGAATCGTCACTGTCCACTCGGCGATGGCCCCTCTGGGCGTGTCGGAAGCCGGCGCAGCGCCTCCGCTTGCGGCGGTCTTCAGGAACTGCAACAGACGCTCTTTCTGCACTTTCGCTATTGTACCGGACATTCAGTCGACGCCTCGGCGCTGGTCCTCTGTGCGGCCGTAGTCGACCGACTCGCTGACCGCGGATCGTTCGCCTTGCGGGATTTCCAAACGGAACCGCACCACCGGCGTCGCCCTGCGATAGAGAATCCCGCCGCGCTCGATGTCCTCGCGCGTGATCTCAACCGTCTTGGTGTTGTCGCCGTCCTGTATGGACAGATGCCCCTTCGAGGCGTTGCGGAATGCGGGCAGGCTCGCGTTCCACTTCAGATGCAGGCTCCCGTCAGCCTCCGTGACGCTCAACTCGAGTCCATAGGGGTCGGCGGCGTTTTCCTGCGGGCCTTTGCCCGTGGTGAAACTCATGGCAATCTGGAATCCCAGGACGATGCCGAGCAGAAGGAAGACGAAGGACAATGGAATCCACACCCACGTCCCGCGCATCTTCGCAGGTTGATCTTCGCCGAATTCGGGCAGGTCAGGAATCGGGATCCTCTCCGAAGCGGCTGAAGTCCTCGTTGGCCGGGCTTCCCGGGGAAGGATGGGAATCAACGGCCGGGAGACGGGCGGCAATTCCGTCTCCATCACCTCGGTTGTTGGAGGAGAAGAAGCCCGGGAGGCTGCCGGAGGGGGTTCGGATTCGGTTGCCGTCCGCCGTGGCCGCTTGCCCCCGCCCAATTCCTTCCGGCGGAATGGGAAGACCGTCTCAGGGCCGTCCGCCGTCCACGCGCCGCCGCGCTTGAAAAAGAAGATCCCCTCGCTCACCCGGGTGGCGAACGGCCTCACCATCAGGCAGATGCTCAGCTCGCCGGGGAAGAATCGCTCCAGCAGCGCGCGGTCTTCTTCGGCGAGGTCCAGGGTCTCGCGCGTATTGCTTCTGAAGAACCCGGCGGCGCGCTCCCCGCCTTCCTCTGCCGGCTCGAGGCGCGCAAGCGCCGTGGCCAGGTTTTCCAGCTCGTCGCTTTCGAGGATGTAGGACGGGCCGCGGGCGTGTTTGCATTCGATGGGTTGATAGCCGGTCAAAGTCACCGTTCGCGCCCGCTCATCCACTTGACCGATGAGAATCCCGCCGACCTCCGCGCCGCGTCTGGGAATGGCTCCAAAGCCCTTCATGGCCTGGAAATTGAGTTCATCGACGAGGTCGTAGCTCAGGCGAATGACTGGCGCGCCGCTCGAGGGTTTCCACTCGTAGAACAGCGGCAGCGTTCCCGGTGGGGACTCCGCTCTCTCGGTCGGCGATGCCGCTGATAATTCCTGCCGATTCATGCCAGCCTGAGCCGGCGCGACAGATTGCCGCGCCCTTCTGAGTTTATCCTATGGGTTCGGGTTCCCGAACCGGCCTCATGGCCGCACAGCAACTTATGGCCGGACAACTCTTCGTCGTCGCCACCCCGATCGGCAATTTGGGGGACATTTCCTACAGAGCGGTGGAGATTCTTCGTGGCGTGGCTGCGGTCGCGTGTGAAGATACGCGCCAAACGCGCCGGCTCCTCGATCACTACGGGCTGACCACTCCGCTCGTGAGTTACCACGAGCACAATGAAGCTGCCCGCGCCGCTGAGTTGCTCGGCCGCTTGCAGGCGGGCGACGACATCGCCTTGGTCTCCGATGCAGGCACGCCGCTGATCTCGGACCCCGGGTATCGCATTGTCAGCCTCGCGGTTGCCGCCGGGGTTAGGGTGGTTCCCATCCCGGGCGCCTGCGCTGCTGTGGCTGCGCTCTCGGCTTCGGGATTGGCCACGGACTCGTTCCGGTTCGGAGGCTTCCTGCCGCGCAAGAGCCCGGAAAGAAAGCGGTTGCTCGAGCAGATGAACCAGGAACCCCATCTGACGCTGGTCTTCTACGAGTCGCCGCATCGGATTGTGGCCAGCCTGGCCGACATCGAGGCTGTCCTCGGCAACCCGCAAGTTGTTCTTGGCAGGGAACTAACCAAGATCCACGAGGAGTTCCTCCGCGGCCGGGCGTCGGAGGTGCGGGCCGCGCTGGAAAACCGGCCGCAGATTCTGGGCGAGTTCTGCGTCGTCATCGGCAGACGGGAGCGGGTGGCCGCCTTCTCCGGCGATCCAGCCGCAGAAGTGGCGCGGCTTGTCGAGTCCGGAATGGACCGCATGGAGGCCATCAAAAAGGCAGCGCGGGCGGCGGGTATCTCCAAACGTGAACTGTACAGGCGGCTTGAACGCTAATGTTCGTTCCGGTCAGAACCCCATATCCTACGGACAACTTCCGCGGCGCTTCGCACCTGCTCCGATTGCTCGATCTCCCCTTCGAGAAACCTTAAACCCTCCAGAAGCCAACTTGCCAGGCCGGCATCTGAAAGACTGTAAATCACCCGCCTTCCATCCTTTCTCTCGCGCACCAGCCGGTGCGCCCTGAGGACGGCAAGGTTTTGTGAGACGCCGGAGTGGCTGATCTCCAAAACCCGTTGAAGGGAATTGACATCCATCTCACCAGACTTCAACTCCTCGACAATGCGGATCCTGTGCGGATGCGAAAGCGCGCCCAGCAAACCGGCCAGTTCACGCGCGATGAGCGCCCGATGTGGAATCTTCAACCTCCCTTCCCTTATCCTCTTCCTATGATTATGGGCGAGACTTAGCAAGTTCGCAAATATTAATATGTTCAAGAATCTAGAAACCTGAACTATTTGTGAGGCATCCCTAAAGCTACGAATGAAAGACAAGCGGGCCCTGAGCGGGGCGAGCCTTTATCATCATGTGCATCCATGGGAGCGGCTGAAGGAGCTGCTCCGGATGGAAGCGACGGAGTTCTGGGTAGCTGTCCTTTATTCGCTCGCCATCGGTCTGGTTTCGCTGGTTCTTCCCGTGGCGGTTCAATCACTGGTGAACAGCGTCGCCTTTGGGACGGTGCTTCAGCCGATCGTCGTTTTGACTGCGCTGGTTTTTCTGGCGCTCTGCTTCTCGGCGGTTCTGACGGCTTACAGGCAATGGGTGGTGGAGTTGATTCAGCGCCGTCTGTTTGTCCGCATGGCGGGCGAGGCGACCACCAAGCTGGTCAACGTCGACCCGCAGGCGTTCGACCGTTTTCACGGACCTGAACTCGTCAACCGGTTCCTCGATGTGGCCACGGTGCAGAAGGCGAGCGCCGGGCTTTTGATCGATGGACTGTCGGTGTTTACGCAGACGGCGATCGGCATGGTCCTGCTGGCGATCTATCATCCCTGGCTGCTGGCTTTCGACGTTCTGCTCCTGATCTCGATTGCGGTGGTGTTGATCCCCATGGGAAGAGGGGCGATTCCGACGTCCGTCCAGGAATCGAAAGCGAAGTATGCCGTGGTCGCCTGGCTGGAAGAGATTGCGCGCCACCGGCTCAGCTTCAGCACGCGGAACGGAGCGCGCCTGGCGGTTGAGAAGACCAACGCGCTGGTGATTGACTACCTCACATACCGCGCCAAGCACTTCCGCATTCTGCTGCGGCAGATTGTCGGCAGTTTCGCCCTGCAAGCTTTCGCGAGCGCCACGCTGTTGGGCGTCGGCGGGTGGCTGGTGATCGAGCGGCAGTTGACGCTGGGCCAGTTGGTGGCGGCGGAGATCGTCGTGGCTCTGGTTGTATCGAGCTTCACCAAGTTCGGGAAGCATCTCGAGAGTTTCTACGACCTGATGGCGGCGGTGGACAAGCTGGGCTACCTGACCGACCTGCCCAGCGAACGGACCAGCGGAGAGCCTTTGCCCGCGAAACCGGGTTGCGCGAGTGTACGGCTCACTGGTGTCAGTGTGAAAAGCGGCGCTCGGAGTGAGTTGCTGAAGGAGATCAGCGTGGAATTCCCGGCGGGATCGAAGACCGGAATCATCGGGGGAACGGGCAGCGGCAAGAGCACGCTGCTCGACCTTGTCTACGGGCTTCGGGAGCCCCACACAGGTTACATGGAGTTCAACGGACGGGATTATCGCGAAGTGCTTCTCGGTGACCTGAGAGACCGGATCGCCCTGGTCCGCGAGCCGGAGATTTTTGAAGGGACGCTGTTTGAGAACCTGCGGCTGGGACTGGACACTTGCGACGCCGACGCGGCGAGGAACGTTCTGCGGCAGGTTGGCCTGCTGGATCACATCATGGAGTTGCCCGACGGGTTGCAGACGCAGCTTCAGACCGGCGGCTTGCCGCTCTCGCCCGGACAACGAGTGCAACTTGAACTGGCGCGCGCTCTGCTTCGCCAACCCAGCCTGCTGATTCTCGACGAGTCTCTGGACTGGCTGGACGACCTGCCGGAACGCGAGTTGCTGCTGAACGCGCTGTTTTCCGAGCGAGCTCAGTGGACGCTGATCGTTGTCAGCCAAAGCGCAGACATCCTTTCGCGCTGCGACAAGGTTTATGAGATCCGGGACCGGAAGCTGCTGGCCGCGGCGCGTCCGGGCGCGCTCGTCTGAGCCTGATGGTCGAGGTAGTCAACATGGCATTGAACGGACATTCGAGGCTTGAACCCGCGGGAGTTACTGCCGCCGCTGCGGCGGCACATGGATATTTGCCCGCCATGGCGCTGGTGGGCAGCGCCCATTCGGCGCGCACGCTGGCCATGCTGTTGTCGATTCTGTTGGTCGTTTTCTCAGTAGCGTTGATCTTCACTCCCTGGCAGCAGAGCGTCTCCGGCGCCGGCAAGGTGAGCGCGCTCACGCCCGTTGAGCGGACACAGTACCTGGCCGCCCCGGTGGAAGGGCGCGTCCTGAAATGGCACGTCACAGAGGGCTCGAAAGTGAAGGGCGGACAGTTGGTGGTGGAGCTCACCGACAACGATCCCCAGATTCTGGAGCGCATCCGGGCTGAGCGCGCCGCAGTGGAGGAGCGGCGGCTGAATGCCGAGGGCCGCGTTCGCGCCCATGAGGACCGCCTCGGCCGGCTCGACGAATCGCGCATCAACGCGATCAGCGCGGCGCAGAACCGCGTGCAGATGGCAAATGACCGCATCACACAGGCAGTTCAGGGGCTCACGGCGGCCGAGGCGCGGCTGGAGGCCGCCCGATTCAATCTACTGCGGCAGCGGGACCTTGTGAAGATCGGGACGACCAGCCAGCGGAACGTGGAACTCGCCCAGATGGACCACGCGACAGCCGAGGCGGAAGTCGCCCGGGCCAAGGCAGCTTTGAATGCGGCGCGAAATGAGCGCGAGGCTCTAGACGACGATCTCAAGAAAGTCATGGCCGACGCGGCGGCTGCGATTGAGGGGGAACGCGCCACGTTGAACGCAGCCCGCGCGGAAATCGCCAATGTGAAGGCCGAGTTGCAGCGCATCGACACGCGCCTGGCGCGCCAGCAGACGCTCACGATCACGGCGCCGCGGGATGGAACGATCGTCCGGCTGCTGGCCCAACCCAACTCGGAACTGCTCAAGAGCGGCGAGCCGGTCGCGATGTTCGTTCCGGACGCCTATGAGCCGACTGTCGAGCTCTATTTGAACGGAGTCGACATGCCTCTGGTGCAGGCGGGCGATCCTGTCCGGCTTCAATTCAACGGCTGGCCGGCGATCCAGTTCGTCGGCTGGCCGTCGGTCGCCGTCGGCACGTTTGGAGGACGCGTCAGTCTCGTGGATGCGACAGAGACCAACGGAGGCAGCTTCCGCATCCTGGTCGTTCCTGACCCCAACGACGACCCCTGGCCGTCGGCGAACTATCTGCGTCAGGGCGTGCAGGCAAAAGGCTGGGTCCTGTTGAAGACTGTGCCGCTCGGTTGGGAACTGTGGCGCCGCTTCAACGGCTTCCCGCCGGTCATCGCGGACGACGAGCCGGGCGCTGCGAAAGCAAGAGATAGAGGCAAGAAGGACAAGTAGTCATGCGAAGAGCCGTTCTGGCCGGCGCGCTGGCCTCCGCGAGCGCGCTGGCCCAGATGATCCCCGCGCCGAAGCTGGAACCGCGCTCGTGGCTCACTTTGGCGGACGTCATCGCCAGCGTCGAAAAGCACTATCCGCCGCTGCTGGCGGCGGTGCAGGACCGTGTCATTGCCGGCGCTGACGTGCTGATCGCCGAAGGACGATTCGACTTGGCGATGACAGCCGGATGGGAAGGCGACTACCTGGGCTATTACGAAAACCAGGTCTTCAAGAGCCAGGTCGAGCAGCCAACCCAATTTCAGGGAATGAGTTTCTTCAGCGGCTACAACATCGGCCGCGGCTCCTTCGCATCCTACGACGGCAAGAACCAGACGGACTCCGGCGGAGAATACCGGGCAGGGCTGCGCGCGCCTCTATTCCGGGACCGCGCCATCGACTCCCGCCGGGCCGACTTGCAGAAGGCGCTGATCGGCCGGCGCATCGCCGACCTCGGCGTGGATCAGCAGCGGCTGGTGATTCTCCAGCTCGCGGCGCGCCGCTACTATGATTGGTTGGCCGCGGGACGCCGGTACGAAGTGGCAAAGGAGGTTCTGCGCGCCGCCGAGACCCGGGACCAGCAGCTTCGGGCCACCGCCGGCGCCGGTCAGATTCCGCAGATCGATGTGACGGACAACATGCGCGCAATCTACACCCGGCGAGGGCAGGTGGTGGAAGCGCAAAGGGGACTGCAATTGGCGGCGATCGAGCTCTCGCTCTACTATCGTGACGAGCGCGGAGAGCCCCAGCTTCCGGCGGAAGCCATGCTGCCGCCCGCCTTCCCGGAGATGCGCGAGATCACCGAGGAGCGGATGAAGGAAGACATCGATCTCGCCTTGAAGCGCCGGCCGGAAATTCAGCGCTTCTCAGCGCAGCGGTCGCAGGTGGAGGTGGACCGGCGGCTGGCCGAGAATCAGTTGCAGCCGAACATCGATTTCAGTCTGACCTACGCCAGGCTGATCGGGGATCGCGAGGTGCGGCGCGGCCCGGACGACTTGGTTGCATCGCTTATCTTCGACCTGCCGTTCCAGCGCCGCGCCGCCAAAGGCAGGAACGCTTCCGCGCTGGCGCGGATCGAGCAATTCGGCCAACGGGAGCGATTTGCGCGCGACCAGGTAGTGGCCGAAGTGCGCGACGCGTACTCGGCTTTGGTGGCCGCCTACCAGCGCGCGAAGCTGCTGCGGCAGGAAGTGGAGGTCGCATTGGAGCTGGAACGCGCCGAGCGGCAGAAGTTCGAGCTCGGCGACGGCACGCTCTTCCTGGTCAATCTGCGCGAACAGGCGACCTTCGACACCGCCGTCCGCGAGGTGGCGGCGGTGAACGACTATTTCCGCGCCCTTGCGCTCTACGAGTTCGCCATTGCCGAGGCGATGACCCGCAAGCCCGCGAAATAGTGCCTGTCACATTTTCCGGCTAAAGGGCGAGCTTGCCGTGCCAAACCATCTCCTTCAGTTTGAACTTGCGCTTGATGTCGATGGAGCCCATCTTGGTTGAAAACTCGACGTCTTTGTCATCCAGAGTGATCTCGTCGGTCCGCGGGAAGCGGAAGACCATGGTTTGAGCAGAGCCCTGGACAACCTCGACGACTTCGGGATGGACATCGGGTTTCCCCTTCCGGTGGAGGAAAGTGACGGCCTTGATCTTCTGCTTCATCTCTTCAGACGGCCCCTGGCGCTGCTGCCCGCCCGGAGCGCCTTCGCGCTGCTGAGGCCCGCCCCTGGGCGGGCCGATGACGGCGATGACGTAGTGCGGCTCGGCGCGGTCGAGGTACTCCTTGGCCTGCGGCGACGTATCGGCCTCCTTGCCGAGCCTTGCCCGGACGAACGCTTCCTTCACCGGCGCCGCGCTGACCCAACGGATGACGAAAGGAATGGTCGGGCTCATCATGGAGCCGCCACCCATGTCGCCTCCTCCCATACCCCCGCCCATGCCGCCACCCATGCCCCCGCCCCCCGGGCCGCTCTGATCCGCCGACGGAAGACTGGCGCCGCCCCCGCCCCCGCCTCTGCCGCCGCGCCGTCCGCCTCCCATCCCACTCATCGGAACGCCTCCGATGGCAACTTCCACCTTCTGCGCCCACGGCGAATCGGACAGAATCTTGTTCAGCTCCTTGTCCGTCCATTCCGAGGGATTCTTCGCCTTCCAAGGCTCTTCGGCCCCGAGCGGCAATGCGGGCACAAACCCGGCCGCCAGCAAGACTCGGCGCGATAATCGCATCATGGACTCGATTATCCTCAATCGTGAGGCGTTTCGCGAGGGGGGAGGACGGCCCCACAGTCCTCGTTGACACGCTGCGCCAGGATCTCGAGGAGCTCACCGACCCGGTCATAAAAAGGGGAGACCACGATCAGGCCGGCGTGATGCTTCTTCTTCAGGCGCCAGACGATCTCCGGTTCCTCATAGCGGCTCGTGTCCGGCCACTCCTGCCGGGCCAGCGAAACGAGGAGTCCGCCATAGTCCCCTCGCGGCGCCGGGACAACGTACGGCGTTTTGCCGCCGGCCACTTCGACCCGCGCCCACTCCGCCCAGAGGTTGATTCCCGTCGCGCACTCGATCAACTCGGCGATGTGCGCCCCGCCGACCCGCGCCGAAGTTTCCAGGAAATACGCCGTGCCGTCCGTGCCCAGGATGTACTCGCTGTGCGAAACGCCGCGAACCAGCCCTAACGCCGCCAGCAGACGCTGGTTGAGTTCCAGAAGAGTCTGCTCCTGCGGCGAGCCGCGTTTGAGAATCCGGGTGGTGAACACGCCGCCGCCGTGAGCCACCTCCATCGGCGGGCGGCCATATCCGCTCGCGATGGCGAACCGGATCTCCTTCTCATAGACGATGGAGTCGACGTGGAAGACCGCGCCCTCGACGAACCGCTCGAGCAGGTAGTGCGACTGCTGGTCGCCCAATTCGTCGAGCGCCCGCCACAACTGTTCCTGGTTCTCGATTCTTCGGATGCCGATAGCTCCGGCGGAACTGCGCGGCTTGAGCACCCATGGCGCGGGGACGCGTTCGCAAAACGCGCGCAGCTTCGCATGATTGAGCACATGGATGAAGTCCGGGACGGCGATCCCGGCTTCCTCCGCCTTCATGCGCATCGCCAGTTTGTCGCGGAAATGGCGCACGGTCGTCTCGCCCATGCCCGGAATCCGCAGGTGTTCGCGCAGCGCCGCCGCCGTCTCGAGGTCGAAGTCGTCGAGCGGCACAATCCTGCCGATCTCCTCGTTCCGCGCGAGGTAGCTCACTGCCTTGATGGTGTCGTCCCGGTTCCAGCGCTTGTGCTCGTCGGGCATGTAGAAGATGTCATCGAGCACCTCGCGCGGCCATGTGTTCGAGTCCTTGAGGCTGAGCGAGGTGAGAAGGAACACTCTCGCCCCTTCCTTTTTGGCCTGGCGCAGAAATGCGTGGCCCTTCTCGTAGCTCGCGATGGCGAGGACCGTCAGCGGTGTCGTCTCAGGCACCAGACTATTCTACGGCGACCTTCGTTCCTTTGGCCTCGTGGGCGGAGAGGGACTCGATCCTCGAATCGATGATGGCGCGCAGACCCTTGAGGAACTCGACTCGCGCCTGGTCGAAATGGCGCTTTGCCGATTCCGAGGGTCCCATCTGTTTCAGAAAAGCAGTCAGCGCCGGACCCGCGCCGCCGCAGACGCACTCCACGCAGCCTTGTTTTCCACCCGTATTCTCTTCGCTCATGCCGCCTCCTTCAATTCAACGACTAACAATCCCGATTCCATTCTCGCCCGAACGGGTTCCAGTTGGGCCATGGTCACCGGCAAACCGATGTGGCGCCTGATGGTCCCGACCTCCACCACGAGTTCGTCGCCTTTCTTGAACAGCCCCACCTCGCCCTTCTCGGCGAAGGGCACGCTGAGCCGAACCTCGTAGCGGTCCGCCATCTTGTGGAACGAGTACGGGCGTTCGGTCCTGGTCACCGCGGCGGGGTCGCGCCCATCGGCGTACAAATATGCCGCGAGCGCGCGAAGCCGCTCGAGCCCCAGCATCTCGTGGGGGAAGAGAGGAACCTGCCGCATGGGGACCGGGCTGAAGTACGCCTCGACTTCTCTAAGAAACCGCGCCTGCGATTCGCGCCACTCCCGGAAATACCCATCCTGAACCTCGGCGGGCAGGACCCTGTTCACGACCACTTCGTCCACGGTCAGCCCGTGGAGCGAGAAATAGACATAGGCTCGCTGGGTCTCGCGCACTACCATCTTTTCGGCGTTTGTGACCAGCCGGATGGAGCTGCGCAACGGATCTTCCAGCAGTTCATCGATGCCCTGAATCTTCTCGAACAGCCGTTTGACGTTGGCGAAATAGCTGTCCGAGGGCAATTCCACGGGGGAAACGCGGTTCGCCACCGGGCGGACGGCGCGCAGAATGCCGCGCTGGACCGGGAAGACGTGTTTCATATACCAGTCGAGCGTCGTGGGCATGGATACGAAGCGGAGACTTTCGGCGGTCGGCGCGCAATCGAGGACGACGGCGTCGTATCGCGCCTCCTTGTTGAACTGATTGACGTACATCATCGCGCTCAGCTCTTCCATGCCGGGGAAGATGGCCATCTCTTCGGCTTCAACGCCGCTGAGCCCGGAGGTGCGCAGGACGCTGGTGATGTAGCCGGAAATCTCCTGCCAGTGCCGCTTGATCTCGCGCTGGATGTTCACTTCGTGCAGGGAGAGGTTGGGCAGCAGCTCGAAGGGCTCGGAGGTTTTCCGGTGAAAGAGCCCCGAGGAGTCGAGGTCGAAGGAATCGGCCAGCGAATGCGCCGGGTCGACGCTCATCACGAGCGTGCGGTAGCCTAACTCCGCCAGCCGGATGCCGGTGGCGGCGGCGACGCTTGTCTTGCCGACGCCGCCCTTGCCAGAAAAAAGCAGAATCCTCATTTCTTTCCTGATGCCGCCTTCAGCCCTTACGATAGAGGGATCGCATGCAACGCCGGACTCTCTTTCAACTGCTGTCTATTCTCAGTTTCGCGCGGGAAGCGGCCGCGCAACAGGGCCAGCCCGCGCAGCCTCCGCCGCGCGTGACGCCGGAGCAGCTCGATGCGGCGCTGAAGCTCCTCGGGCTTGAGTTTACGCCCGGCCAGCAGAAGCTGATGCTGCGGATGGTCAGCCAGCAGTTGGATGCCTGCGAGCGGCTCCGGAAGATCGAGATTCCCAACTCCGTCAACCCGGCGTTCACTTTTATCGCCGGGAAGCCCGCGCCGGCGCCCGCGCGATTCCGCCCGAGGCGCGCCGCCGCGCCAAAGGTTCTTCCGGCGGGCGGCGATCTCGCTTTCGCGCCCGTCCATCAACTGGCGGCGCTGCTGCGGGCTCGCCGGGTGAGTTCGGTCGAACTGACGCGGCTTTATCTCGACCGGCTAAAGCGATACTCGCCCAAACTCAACTGCACGATCACCCTGACGGAGGAGCTTGCCCTCGAGCAGGCCCGCCGGGCGGACAGCGAAATCCGCCGCGGCAAGTATCGCGGCCCGCTGCACGGCGTTCCGTGGGGCGCCAAGGACCTGCTGGCGACCAAGGGCATTCCCACAACCTGGGGCGCAGAGCCGTTCGAGAAGCAGATGATTGATGCCGATGCCACCGTGGTCACCCGTCTGCATAACGCCGGCGCCGTGCTCGTCGCAAAGCTCTCGATGGGCGCACTGGCGATGGGCGGCCTGTGGTTTGGGGGAATGACGAAGACACCGTGGAATACGGAACTGACTTCGAGCGGATCTTCGGCGGGCTCCGCCGCCGCGACGGCGGCAGGACTGGTCGGCTTCGCGATCGGGACAGAGACTCTTGGGTCGATCATCACGCCGAGCCTTCGTTGCGGGACGGTTGGCTTGCGGCCGACGTTCGGCCGCGTCTCGCGTCAGGGCGCCATGGCGCTGTGCTGGACCATGGACAAGATCGGTCCGATCACGCGATCGGTCGAGGATGCCGCGCTGGTTTTGAACGCGATCTACGGTCCCGACGGTTTCGATGGGAGCGTGATCGACCGTCCGTTCCATTGGGAGCCGGCGCGGCCGCTTTCCTCGCTGCGCATCGGGGTGCTCAGTAAGGCCTTCGAGCAGTTCAAGGGCAAGGAGAAGGAGGTTTACGACGCCGCGCTGGCGGACCTGACGAAACTTGGCGCCAGGATGACGCCGGTTGAATGGGATGACCGGCCCGCGCGCGACCTGATGGTGGCGCTCTCAGCCGAGGCTGCCGCCGCGTTCGACGACATCACCCGCGACGGGCGGGTGGGCCAGTTGAAGGATCAGGGGGCCAACGCGTGGCCCAACCACTTCCGGTCGGCGCGGCTGATTCCGGCGGTCGAATATATCCGCGCGCAGCGGGCGCGGACACTCATGATTGAGAAGCTGAATGCTTGGTTCGAGCCTTTCGACGTGATCGTGTCGCCGCCTTACGGGATGTTGACCACGACGAACTTCACCGGCCACCCGCAGGTGATTGTGCCGTGCGGCCTCGTCGACGGCATGCCACGCGGCCTGAGCTTTCTCTCGAAGCTCTTCGACGAAGGCGCGGCTCTTCGGCTCGCCTTGGCCTTCGAGCAGGCGACGGACCACCATCTGCGGCGCCCGCCGGGATTCGGCTGATAGGGCGGATGTCGCAACCGGAGCCTGTCAGAACGCCACGCTGAAGCCCGGTTCGGTCACAGAGACGATTTTGAATTTCGGCGAATACTTCGCGGCATCGGCCTTGATCTTCGCCGCGTTGCCCACAAGCAGGAATTGAAGGTTTTCGAGCGTGTAGAACTTCCTCGCCACACGGTTCGCCTCTTCGACCGAGACCGCATCCAGCCTCGAAAACAGATCATCCACTTCTCCCCGGTTCTGCCCGAACAATTCAAGGTCGCCGAGTGTGTCGGCCAGTTGCAGCGACGTCTCGAGCATCTGAGTGGGAAGAGAGC
>JACADU010000023.1 GCA_013388415.1 Bryobacteraceae bacterium | reverse complement strand
GGGAGGCCGCCGCAGGCCGAGGGCCTGCCCCACAATGAGGGCCTGCCCCACAATGAGGGCCTGCTTCACAATAAGGGCCTGCTTCACAATGAAGGTCTGCGTCGGAATGAGGGCCGGGCTGACGAAGCAAGTGAGTCAGCGGGAGAGGAGGATGGCGTCTTCGGAGGGGTGCTGGTAGTAGGCGCGGCGGCGGCCGGTTTCTTGGAAGCCGAGAGATTGGTAGAAGGCGCGGGCGGCGGCGTTGGATTCGCGGACTTCGAGATGGAGGGTGCGGGGGGATGCGCGATTGAGGAGGGCGCGGCCGACGCCGCGGCGCTGGAAGTCAGGCGAGACGGCGATGTTCAGGACCTCCGCTTCGCCGGGCGGGAGAGGGAGCAGGACGAGGAAGCCGATGACGACGCCATTCAGTTCGGCCACCCAGGATTCGCGGGTGAGGTAGGAGGCGGGGGGCCATTGGGCGGCGTGAGTCGTGGCAGCCTGGATGGCGGCGACCGCGGGGAGGTCAGCCTCGAGCATGCGCCGGATGGTCACCGGGAGACTTCCTTCCAGAGATCCACTTGAAGCTGCGCGAGAGCGGGCCAGCCGTAGAAGCGCTCGACGTGGGCGCGGGCAGAGGAGGCAAGCCCGCAGCGCAAGGCGGGGTCGAGGAGGAGGCGGCGGACGGCTTCGGCGAAGGCTTCGGGCGAGCCGGCGAGCCAGACGTTTTCGGCGTGGGTGAAGCCGAGGCCGGCGACGCCTGAGGGAGTCGAAACGATCGCGCGGCCCATGGCGGCGGCTTCGAGGGCCTTCAGGTTCGTTCCGGCAGATTCGAGGGTTGGAATGACGACAAGGGCAGCCTGCTCGTAGTGGGGGCGGACATCAGCGACGTAGGCGTGCTGCGTGATGCGGGGGTCGGAGCGGGCGGGCTGGTAGTAGAGTTCGGGTTCGGGCCCGGCGATGACGGTGGCTTCGATGCCGTCGATGCCGTCGAGGAGAGGCCAAACCTGTTCGAGGAAGAATCGCCAGGCGCGGACGTTGGGGAAGTGGCGGAAGCTGCCGACGAAAAGGAGGCGGCGATTAGCGGGATCGGGGGCGGGCGAGAAGCGTTCGAGGTCGACGCCGTTGGGGATGACGGCGGCGCCAGGCAGACCGGAGAGGGCGCGGTCCTTCTCGCTCATCACCACGACGCGGCGGGCGCGGCGGAGGGCGGCGCGCTCGAACCGGCGCCAGCGCCAGAGGTCCCACCAAGTGGAGAGGCCGGGGCGCAGGCGGTGGACCTGGGCCATGAGGTCGGCGGTGATGTCGTGCTCGACGAGAATGTCCGGGCGGTAGCGGGCCATTTGGGTGTACTCGGCCTGAAGCAGGGTGCAGCCGGCGGCGGACATTTCTCGGCGGAGGGCGGCGTCGAGATCAGGGTTCCAGAACTCGCAGGCTTCAGGAGGGAGGATGGTGGACCAGCGGGGCTCGAGGTAGCGGGGTTTTGCGGCAGAGTAGACGCGGGCGCAGATGGCGGCGGTGGAGGCGAAGTCGGCTTCGGTCTGGCTGTCTTCAAAGCCGAAGAAGATAATGTCGGCTTCGCGGGAGGCGTGGCGGAGGAGGCCTTCGAGGCGGACCGCGCCGCCGTGGGAGCGGGGCCAGGGAAAGTAGGGGCTGACGATGGCGATGCGGGGCAGACCTTGGCGGAAGCCAGATCCGCCGCGGGGCAGCCACTGGCGGGGCAGGACGCTTCGCTCGCGCTGGCGGGGCACGAGACATCGAGGGCGGAGAAAGATGCGGGCGCGGGGGACGCCGCGGAGGAAGAGCCAGGAAGCGATCCACTCGCTGGGGCGGATGTGCTGGCGTTCGAGGGCCGAGTTGAAGGCGAGGACTTTGCCTGGGGAGGCGAGGAAGGCGGCGCGCCGGAGGGCGGCGCCTTCGGGCGTGCCGTCGCAGAGGGTGGCCATGAGGGCGACGCGGAGACCGCGCAGACGGCGGAGGAGGCGGAGGGCGAGGTCGATGGTGTCGCCGGATTCGAGGGGGATGTCGACGATGCGGCGCCCGGGGACGAGCTCGCGCATGATGGAGGCCATCTTTTCGGCGCGGGCAGGGTCGCCGCTACGGACGACGACGACGACGGCTTCGGGGTCGAGACCGAGGAGGGAGAACAGGAGCGGCTTGAGGCGCTGGATCATGCGGACCGCTGTTTGAGGGTGACGTGGAGGACGGCCCAAGAAGCCATGGGGGCGAGGGCGACGGCGATGCAAACGGGAGCGAATCCGTGGGCGTCGACGATGCGGCCGACGGCGCTCGAGAAGGCTCCCTGGAGGAGGCCGTAGACGGAAGTCAGCCCGGCCACGGCGAAGCCCGCGCGCCCGGCGCCGAACAGATCGAGCGGCAGCGAGTAGATGTTGACGCTCGACATGACGCAGGCAAAGAAGCTGAGGCAGACCAGGGCGATGGCAGAGACGGCGTTGGGCATGAGGGGGACGGCGGCTCCGGCGAGCAGGATGAGCGAGCCGAGGAGGATGACTCTCATGCGGGCAGGAGTGACGTCCTTGCTGCCGCGGGTCCAGCGAAGGGTGAGCCAGCCGCCGAAGAAGCCGCCGGCGGTGGCGAAGATGGGTGGGATCCAGGCGAGCTGGTAGTTGGCGTCGGCCTGAGTCATGTGATGTTCGGAGACGAGGAAGATAGTGGTCCAGTTGACCCAGAGGCTGTAGACGGCCATGAGAAGGACATTGGAGAGGAGGATGGCGTGGAAGCGGATATCGGTGAGGAGAGGGCGGATGGAGGATCCCTGGGGTCCGTGGGTTTCGCCGCCCTTGGGGGCGACGCGGCTGACGGCGACCCAGAGGGGGATCCAGAGGAAGCCGAGGGCTCCGGTAAGGAGGAAGGCCCAGCGCCAGCCGTAGAGGGCGGAGATGGCCTGGGCGAGGATGGGGGCGAGGATGCCGCCGATGGTGAGTCCGACCTGGCTCAGGGCGCTGCCGAAGGCGCGCTCTTTGGGGGCAAGATAGGTGGCGGAGGCTTTGCCGGTGCCGGGGATGCCGGCTCCTTCGGCGACGCCGAGGGCGGCGCGGCAGGCGATGAGGCCGGAGAGGGAGGAGGTGAGGCCGGTGGCCATGCCGGCGAGGGACCAGAGGGCGACAGCGACGGTGGAGCCGAGGGTGAGGCCGGCGCGGTCGAGGAGGAAGCCGGCGAGCGGGGCGGCGAGACCGTAGCAGATGGAGAAGACCATGAGGACGTCGCCGAAGCCGGCGTTGGAGATGCCGAACTCGAGCTTGAGCTGAGGGGCGAGGGAGGTGAGGATTTGGCGGTCGAGGAAATTGAGGGTGTTGGAGAGGACGAAGATGCCCATGACGGCCCAACGGGCGGCGGGGCGGCTGAAGAAGGATTTCAGCATGGGGGTCCTGGGGGTGGACAGGAGTTTGGGCGGGCGGAACCGCCTGCCCTCAAGGGCGGCAGAGCCGTGGCCAAAGCTGGGGCAGAGGAGGAAGGAGTCAGGAGCCTGAAGGAGGGGGCGGCCTGGGAGGCCGCCGCAGGCTGAGAGCCTGCCCCACTTCGACTACGTGGCGCGAGAGGGGTGGAGGGGCCGGGGGCGGCCTGGGAGGCCGCCGCAGGCTGAGAGCCTGCCCTACAAGGTGTTTCATTGGAATTCGACGGTGACGGCGACATCTGGGGGCGTAAATTCGATTTTGACGCGGCGTGGGGGTTTCTGGGGGCCGCACTTGAGTTCGGCCTGGCCGCCGGCGGCGCCGAAGACGGCGACTTGCGAGGGGTCGGGGATGCGGAGCCAGACGGTCTTGCCCGTGGAATCGCGGATCAGGAGGCGGATGCGTCCGGCGCGGCACTCGACGGTGTCGAGCGTTCCGTTCAGGAGCTGGGTGGGGGGGCCGTCCCACCCCTTTTCGACCTTCTTTCCTTCGAGGGTTGCGGCTCCGGCGCTGGCTTTGGCTTCAGCGCGGCGGATGCTGGCGAGGTTTTCTTCGCGGAGGCGGTCGAGTTCGGCTTTTTCTTCTTCAGCGGCTTTGCGGCGGGCGGCGGCTTCGAGTTCGTAGCGCTGCTGCTCGAACTCTTCGCGGGCTTTGCGGATTTGGGCGGCGGCGGCGTCGCCGAGGGCGACGCGCTCGGCGGCGCGCCAGGATTTTTCGGCGTCGGGGAACTGGCGGGCGTCGAACTGGGCGCGGGCGAGAGAGGCCCAAAGGGCGGAGTCGCGCGGTTTGAGTTCGGCGGCTTTCTTGAGCCAGAAGGCGCGGCGGACGGGTCCGGGCTCGGTGGCGGCGAGGGCGATGTAGGGGTCGGGCCAAGCGGGGTTTTTCTTTGAGGCGCGTTCGAGCAGGAGGCGTTTGTTCGCGTTGTCCGTTTCGAGCCGGGCGAGTTCAAAGAGGCCGCGCGGGCCGGAGTTTTCCTCGTCGGCGGCCATGGCCTCAAGAGCCTTGCGGGCTGCAAGTGAATTGCCTTCGGCGAGCAGGGCGAGGGCGAGACCTTCGAAGCCGCCTGCGCCGGGGCGCTCGGCCTGGGCCTTTTCGTAAGCGGCGCGGACCTGGGCGGGCGGGGCGGCGCGGCCGAGGAGGAGGTCGCCGGGGATGAGACGGGCGCGGGAAAAGAGCGTAGGAGTGACGGTGAACAGGTCGGGGTTGATGGGGCGGGGCATGACGGAGGCGGCGCCGGGACCGGGCTCGGCGGGGAAGTCGTTCATGGGGCGTTCGAAGGCGTTACGGAAAGCGGTTTCGAGATCGGCTCCGGAGGCGAGGTTGCCCATGACGATGCGGGTGCGGGCGGAGGTTTCACTGCTGGTGAGGAGGCGGTGGAGGAGCGCCCAGGATTTGGTGCGTTCGGCGGGCGGAGGCGGGTCGCCGATGATGGCGCGGGCTTTTTCGAGGCGGAGTGTGGAGTAGAGGCTGGCGAAGGAGGCTTCGATGCCGGTCTGCGTGTTGTCGTAGGAGCGGTTGGCGCGTATGTCCGAGGCCGAGCCGCGCGCCGAGATGCCGACGCGATGGGTGTGGACGCCGTTCTCCAGGGCGTCGGCGCCGTCATC
>JACADU010000186.1 GCA_013388415.1 Bryobacteraceae bacterium | reverse complement strand
CGTTCAGGGCTTCCTGCTCGCGCACAACGGCGAGAAAGCGCTCTACCGCCAGCAGAACAACTGGATCATCGCCCCCATCCGGCCCCTCCCGCCGCGGACCGCTCCGCCAACGCCGCCCGCCGCCGGTCCCCCTCCCGCGCCGCTCAAGACGGCTGACCTCGAAGTGAAAATCAAGCCTCGCGAAGAGTGGGCTCAGATGTACCGCGACGCCTGGCGCATCCAGCGCGAGATGTTCTACGACCCCGGGCTGCACGGCGTCAATGTCGCTGATTTCGAGGCCAGGTACAGGAAGTTCCTGGCCAACATTGGCTCGCGCCGCGAGCTGACCTACGTGATGCAGGACATGATGGGCGAGATCAGCGTCGGCCACCTCAGCGTCGGCGGCGGCGAGCAGCCGGAGGTGAAGACCGTTCAAACCGGGCTCCTCGGCGCCGACTACGAAGTCGCCAACGGCCGGTACCGCTTCAAACGGATCTTCAACGGAGAAAACTGGAACCCGGGGCTGAACGCGCCCCTGACGCAGCCCGGCGTCAACGTCTCGGTGGGCGATTACCTCCTCGCCGTGGACGGCCGCGAAGTCACCGCCAAGGAAAGCGTCTACAGCTTCTTCGAAGCCAAGGCCGGCAAACAGGTCGTCATCCGCGTGGGACCCAACCCCGATGGGAGCGGCGCCCGCGACGTGACTGTTGTGCCGGTGCCTTCCGAGTCGGCGCTTCGCAACCTCGCCTGGATCGAAGACAACCGGCGCAAAGTCGAGAAGGCGACCAACGGCCGCGTTGCGTACATCTATATGCCCGATACGGCGTTCGGCGGACTCACCAGCTTCAACCGCTACTTCTATGCCCAGGTGGGCAAAGAGGCGGCGATCATCGACGAGCGCTACAACGGCGGCGGCGCGCTGGCCACCGACATCGCGAACCTTCTCACACAGAAGCCGCTGAGCCGCGTCGCGACCCGCGACGGCGAGGACGAACTGCAGCCGCAGGGCGCGATCTACGGGCCCAAGGCAATGATCATCAACGAATGGGCCGGCTCGGGCGGCGACGCCATGCCGTGGTATTTCCGCCGCGCCGGGGCCGGGCCGCTGATCGGCAAGCGAACCTGGGGCGGTCTGGTCGGCCGCGCCGGCGCGCCGCAGTTGATGGACGGCGGCATCGTCACCGCTCCGAGTTCCGCCGTGTGGGATCCCGCCACCTCCAAGTGGATCGCCGAAAACGTCGGCGTCGAGCCGGATATCGAAGTCGAGAACTGCCCCGAAGCCGTCAAGCAGGGCCGCGATCCGCAGCTCGAAAAGGCGATTGAGGTGGTGATGGCGGAATTGGCCAAGAAGCCCCTCGTCGAGCCGAAACGCCCGCCCTACCCGAACTACCATGTCCCCGGCGGTCCGCCAACCCCAGCCACTGCCAACGCTACGCGGAAGTAGGTTTGTACGCCGGATTCTTCTGGGGCATCTTCGCGCCAACGCCCTCCTGCCATTCGCGAAGCTGGGCCCGGAGCTTCCCTGTGAGATCCGGCATCCTGGCGGCGAGGTCATTGCGCTCGCCGATGTCATCGCGGAGATGATACAGCTCTGCTCTGCCTTCCTCGTAGAACTCGATCAACTTCCAATCGCCGTGGCGCAAAGCCGCGCCGGGCGCCCATGTGCTGCCGTGGTAGTGAGGGTAGTGCCAGTAGAGCGTGTCGCGGTTGAGCTTTGTGCCGCCGCGCAGGAGTCCGGCCAGGCTCAACCCGTCGCGGTGCTGTTCCGGTTTCTGGGGCAGCCGGGCGAGGTCGAGTATTGTCGGATAGAAGTCGGTGCTGATCACGGGAACCTCGCAGGTGCTGCCCGCGCGAGTCACGCCAGGAGCCCGGATCATCAGGGGCACACGGATGCCGCCCTCGTAACACCAGCCCTTGCCCGAGCGGAACGGCGGATTGGCGGTCGGGCCGCCGCTGGGATTGCCGTGCGTGCACAGCCCGCCGTTATCCGACGTGAAGACGACAACCGTGTTCTCGCTCAGCTTCAGCTCGTCCAGCCTGTTGAACACGCGCCCGGCCAGCTCATCCATCGCGTACAGCATTGAGGCGTATTCGGGGTTGTCCTGATAGAGCCGCGTGTTGCCGTTTCGTTCCTTGCCGAGCCGCTGCTCGGGGTAATTCATTCCCGCGAGCTTGGCGCGAAATCGCTCCGCATGCGGCGCGACCGCCTGGACCGGCGTGTGCGGGTAGGTGAAGCAGAGGTAAAGGAAGAACGGATCGCTGCGGGACTGCCCGATGAAAGCCAGCGCGTCCTCGATCGTGGCGGCGTCGCGCGCCGGGTTCTTGCTCGGTGGCGATTTGAGCTGCGCGGCGAAGCCATGCTCGACAGGTGGCCGGTTGCCCAGGTGCCACTTGCCGGTGTGGAAGGTCTTATATCCCGCATCGCGCAAAGCCTCGGCAAGAGTCGTCTCCTCAAGCGGCAGTTCGTCCAGATCCTCGACCGAGAGCAGCGGCTTGTCCTTCGGCTGTAGTCCTGGCAGGTAGTCCGTCAGCCCCACGCGCGCCGGATACTTGCCGGTCATGATCGCGGTTCGCGTCGGGCTGCAAACGGGGCAGGCGGAGTAGGCCTGTGTGAAACCCAGGGCGGACCGCGCAAAGCGGTCGAGCTGCGGCGTCTCGTAAAAGCTGCTGCCGTAGCAGCCGAGGTCGGAGGCGCCGAGATCGTCGGCGAGGAGAAAGACAAAGTTGGGCCGCCTTGCCGCCCCAAAGGCGCTGGCCGCTCCCGCGGCGAGCAGCAGATCGCGTCTGGTCATGAGCGCATCTTACTCCTCGCGAAGCGCCTGCATCGGCTCGATGCGCATCGCGCGGCGGGCCGGAAGATAGCTGGCGAGCGCCGCCGTCGCAAGCAGCGTCCCGGCCACGGCGGCATACGTCGCCAGGTCTGTAGGCGTGACTCCGAACAGGAAACTCGACAGGACCTTGACTGAAGCAAGAGAAAGGGCGAGTCCCGCCGCGAGCCCGGCGGCAGTCAACAGCAGCGAGCGGCCCATCACTCCGTGCAGCATGTCCAGCGGAGTTGCGCCGAGGGCCATGCGGATTCCGATCTCGGCCGTCCGCTGGCCGACGAGATGAGAGACCACGCCGTAAAGGCCGAGTGACGCCAGCAGCAACGCCAAGCCGGCGAAACTGGCGAGCAGCGTCGTCTGAATCCGCCGCCGGAAAACCTCTCTGTCGAGGATCTCTTCCATCGCGGCGAGTTCGGTGATCGGTTGGTCGGGATCCAGCGAGCGGACTGCTCTGCGAACCGCGCCTGCGATCGTCAGCGGGTCGACTCGGGTCCGGATGGCGATGGCTCCAGAAGGAAACCCGGCCTGAAGCGACGAAATGTAAAACTCCGGTTGCGGCGCCACCTCCAGCCCGCTTTGGTGAATGTCGGCAACCACTCCAACCACGGTCGCCTTGGCCTCTTTCGAAAAGACAAGGCTGCGCCCGAGTGGGCTTTGGCCGGGCCAAGCCAGGTTGGCAAGCGCCTGATTGATCACCGCGGTCTTCGGCGCGGCTTCGCTATCGCGCTCATCG
>JACADU010000225.1 GCA_013388415.1 Bryobacteraceae bacterium | reverse complement strand
GAGATGAGATCCAATGAAACCGGCGGCGCCGGCGACGAGATAACGCAATGGCCCTCCGAGGGATTTCCCCGATCTCGCTCCATTGTAGAGGGATCGGGACGTGGGCGAGAGAGTAGTGGCTCCGCCGGCGGCAACTGCACTGGCTGACGCTCGTGGCTCAGAAGCGCGGCTCAGAAGCCGGCGAGGAGGCCATGCTACATTGTGGTTCGACCCACATGGCACCCCGCTCTCACATGGAAGTAGTGGCGTTTGCGGCGATTTTTCTCCTGTCGCTTACGATTTTTCTTCGCCGTATGGCGAGGGTGGCGGCGACGATCCTGAGGTCGAAACCGGATCCGGGGCGGGCGTTCGCGAAGCCGGGCGTGAGGGCGTGGGAGTTCGTCCGCGATGTGCTGTTCCAGTGGAAGGTGATCCGGAACCGGCCGCTGGCGGGGGTGGCGCATGCGTTCGTCTTCTGGGGCTTCTGCGCGTTTTCGCTGGTCACCGTGGATCACTTGTTGCGGGGCGTTGGCGGGTTCTGGCTGGACGGGCGCGCGGGTGTGATCGGGGCGTTGTGGTTCCGGATTGCGTTCCTTTTCAGTAATCTGGTGGCGGTCTCAATTGCCGGGCTGGCGGCGCGGCGGTTCCTTTTGCGTCCGCGCTGGCTCGGCGAGAAGGTTTCGCTCGAGAGCGGCTTGATCGCCGGCCTGATCTTCGCCCTGATGATCACTTACATGGCTGAGTACCTGGGCTACGGCGGGAAGTTGAACTGGTGGCTCCACACGGCTGCGCTCCTCGTGTTTCTGCCGCTTCTGCCAAACACAAAACATCTGCACCTGATCCTGAGCCCGTTCTCGGTGCTGCTGAAACACGAGGGATTCGCCGAGGTCGCGCCGCTCGCCAGCGATGACGATTTCGGCCTGGACACCGGCAAGGACATCACTCGCATCTCCGCGCTCCAGGCGTATTCGTGCGTCGAATGCGGGCGTTGCATGGAGCAGTGTCCGGCTCATTTGACGGGAAAGAGTCTGAATCCGAAACAAATCGCCTTGGGATTCAGAGAGTATTTGAAGCAGAACGGAGCGAGATCCGAGAAGCCGCTGATCGGCGTCCATCTGGCGGAAGAGGCGGTTTTTCAGTGCACCACGTGCGGCGCCTGCGAAGCGGCCTGCCCCGTGGGCGTGCAGCACCTGCCGTTGATCATTGGCTTGAGGCGCGGAGCGGTCAATACGGGGAAATGGGAAGATGAGCGCGGCGGAGAGCTGTTTCTGAAACTGGAGCGGAACGGGAATCCGCTGGGCATGAGCTCTCTCGAGAGAGATAAATTCATTCAGAAAAACGCGCTGCCCGTGTATGACGGCTCGCAGGAGTACCTGCTGTGGCTCGGTTGCATGGGCTCCTACGACCCACAGGGACGCGAGACCGTGCTGGCGCTGGCGGAGGTGATGAAGCACGTAGGCGCGACTTTCGGCGTCCTCAAGAAGGAGAAATGCTCGGGAGATTCGGCCCGGCGTCTGGGGAACGACCTGGCCTTCCAGCAACTGGCGGAATTCAATCTCGGCCAGATGAAGGCTGCCGGCGTGAAGAAGATCCTCAGCATCTGTCCGCATTGCGTGCGAACCATCGGAGTCGATTGGAGGGAATTCGGCGCTTCCTACGAAGTGGAGCATCACTCCGAACTGATCGCGCGGCACATGAAGAAGCTGCCCGCCGGGCGCGGGACGGCTCAGGTGGTCTATCACGACCCCTGTTATCTGGGGCGGTACAGGGGAACGTACCGGGAACCGAGAGCCGTGGCCGCCATTGCCGGGCGCGTGGGCGAGGCTTCGAGGCACGCAGAGCGCAGCTTCTGTTGCGGCGCCGGCGGGGGACTGGTCTTTCTCGGCGAGGAAAAGGGAAAGCGCGTCAGCCATGAACGGGCGGAAGAACTCGTGGCGGCGGGGGCCGAGGTCATTGCCGCGGCCTGCCCGTTCTGCCACACGATGTTCCGCGACGCGCTTCCCGCAATCGCGCCCGGCAGGGAGCCGCGGCTGGCCGACATCGCCCAACTGGCTGCGGAGCGGGTGAGGGTTCCGCTACACTGAAATGAAACGGCGTCCCGGCTTTGGGGCGCCGTTTTTTCTGCCCCAACCGCATGAATGGAGTCTTGGTCGTCGATAAGGCGCCTGGGTGGACCTCCCACGACGTCGTCAACAAGATCCGGCGCATCGCCGGAACGAAGAAGGTCGGTCATCTTGGTACGCTGGATCCTTCGGCCACGGGAGTGCTGCCTGTTCTGCTGAATCGAGCGACGAGGCTTGCGCAGTTTTTCAGCGCGAACGAGAAGGAGTATGTGGGCGTCATCCGCTTCGGCTGGGCGACGACCACGTACGATTCCGGCGGGGAGATGCTGGGCGAGCGCGTGGAAGTCGAACTCGACAGCGGCGGCGTGGAACGGGCGTTAGCGGGGTTTCGCGGAACCTTCATGCAGACGCCGCCGCCGGTCTCGGCCAAGAAGGTGGAGGGCCGCCCGGCCTACGTTCTGGCGCGGAAGAATCTGCCGGTTGAACTGAAACCGGTGGAGGTGACCGTGCATGAGCTGGAGATCCTCGAGCTTTGGCGCGACGCCGTCCGCATCAGGGTGAGAACGAGCGCCGGGACCTATCTGCGGTCGATCGCGCACGACGCGGGCCGGCGGCTTGGTTGCGGCGCGCACCTCGCTGAACTCCGGCGGACGCGCAGCGGACCGTTCGAGATCGGCCAGGCGCGAACGCTGGATGAACTGGCGGCGCTGGCCGCCTCAGGCGGCCTGAAGCAGGCGTTGATCCCCGCGGCAGAGCTCCTGCCCGAGTTCCCGGTGGAGATCGTGGACCAAGTGACCGAAGCGCAGATTCGCAACGGGCGGGACTTTCGTGTCAGCCCGTTCAGGGTGCGCGGAGAGGCCAAGTACGTCAAGGCGGTCAACGGAGCGGGGGAACTGGTGGCCCTCGGAGAACCCGTCCTGCCGAATGTCTACCATCCGGTGCTGGTGCTGTAGAGCGATCTGGAGTGGAAGCTGCGCCGCCAAGAAACGGCGATTACGGGCTGCCACGGCAGGTTCAGGGCAGGCCGCGGCCGGGGGCCGGCGGGCCCTCGTCTCCGCTTTCACGAATCGGCTTATTACCAATTCCGGGAGCCGCTCCCATTCCAGCTTCCTCCCGGTTCCTGTAACTGACTGAAAAATCAACCACCGACTCCCCCTCCCCTCTGTGGCATTCTTCGTGCTTAACTGAAGGTGCGGAAGTGTATCTGCCGGCGATCTCGACCCGGCAAGGTCCAGTCATGTCAGATCTGAGGAGCCAGTTCACAAGCGCGCTACTGGTCGTGTTGACCGTCACAGCCGTCATCTGCGCTGGCTTGAACTATCAGCAACAGGCCCGCTACCATCTGCCTGACGACGGCGCCACGTGGATGGACGTCGTCCACGGCGAGCCTCCATCCCAGAGCCTGCGTGTCACCGCGGTCCACATCGAATCCGGCGGTCCCGCCGACCTGGCCGGCATCAGGACCGGGGACGTCCTGCTGCGCATCGCGCCGGTTGAAAACTCCGAAGCCATCCCCATCCGCGAAGCCATCGAAGTCGCCCAGATCATGCAGCGGGCCGGCGTCTGGGCCAAAACCACCTACGTCCTGCTCCGCGACGGCGTCGAAATCGACGCCAAGGTCATCGTGGCGGACGTCAACCGAGACCGCGCCCTTTACTTCCAATACGGCGTCGGCGCCGCCTACCTCATCATCGGCCTCTTCATCTTCTTCCGCCGCAACCAGGCGCGCGCCGCGCTGCACTTCTACCTGCTCTGCCTCGTCAGCTTCATCCAGTTCACCTTCCACTACACGGGCAAGCTCAACAGCTTCGACGCCGCGGTTTACATTGCCAATGTCATTGCCGGTCTCCTGGCCCCGGCGCTCTTCGTGCACTTCTGCCTCGTCTTTCCCGATTCCGGGCGCCG
>JACADU010000045.1 GCA_013388415.1 Bryobacteraceae bacterium | reverse complement strand
GTCGAACCAGCCTCCCTGCGTGTGAACCGGAACCTGTATGTTCCCGAAGCGCTCCTCGTCGCTGACCGCCTTCCAGTAAGCGTCATAGCTCTCATGGGCCAGCCAGTCGCGCCAGTGCTTCACCGGATGGTTGTAGGCCGCCTCGTCCATCGTCTCCAGCGGCAGATGCCTCAGCAGCCTGTCGTAGCTCAGTTCCGGCGCGGCGTCTTTTCCCGTGAAATACCACTGCGGCTGCATAATCCGGAAGGGCATTCGAATCACACCCCACCCGAAGTTGAAGCTGAGCCGGAACGCCCCCCCATGCGTGATCCAATTCGCGTATAGATTCGTCGAGGCGACCGCCGGAAACATCGCCACCAGGCTCGGCGGCTTCTCCGAACCCGCCGCCCACTGTACATGGCCCAGATAGCTGCCCCCCTGCGAGGCCACTTTCCCGTTCGACCACGGCTGCTTTGCCGCCCACTCGATGACGTCGTAGCCGTCCTTGCCCTCGCTCCGGAACGGATCCCATGAACCTTCGCTCTCGTACCGCCCGCGGCAATCGGTGTTCACAACCGCGTAACCCATCTTTGCCAGCGCGATCAGGTTGTCGTGAACCCCCACGTTTTCCCGCTGCACTCCATACGGGGTCCTCACCACGACCGCCGGAAACCTGCCGGCGCGGGCAGGCCGGTAGACGTCGGCATACAGCGTCACGCCGTCCCGCATCCTGATCGCCCGGTGATGATCGATGAGAATGTTCTCCGGCGCCGGCTGCGCCCCGCAAACGAGGCTTGCCGCCATCGCGGCACAGCTCAAGCCCGCCGGCACGCTACGCCGCACTCAGGATCTCCTTCGTCCGCCGCCCGACGATTTCCGCCTCCCCGCGCTTCATCATCCACACCGTAAACACCAGCTTTTCTTCGTCCGTTGCCGGGCACGCTTCGATCGAGGGCGAGCCCTCCCGCAGCCGCTTCATCACCTCCGGTGGCGAAATCCTCACTTTCGAGCGGTCCCACGCAATTTGCAGGTGCGGCGTGTGGTTGGCAATCTCCGGCACTTCCACCTTCGTCGTCACTCCGGATACCTGCTTCACCGCCTTCGCGATTGTCTCCACCCGCCGGTCCCACTCCCTTGCCTCCGCCTCGAAATCCTTCTTCAGGTAAAGCTCGAGCGCCACCAGCATGCCCACTATCTCTTCTTTGTTCACCTTCATCCCGCGCGCGATCGTGTCGCTGTACGGCGACGTGTTCAGCCGCGCCGCCTCGATCAGATCCTTTCTCCCCAGCAGAAGCCCCGCGCTCTGCGGACCGCAGATCCCTTTCCCGCCGCTGAAGGTCACAAGATCGAACCCCATCCGCGTGTACTTCCGCAGATTGTCCACAGGCAGCGCATCCGCGCTCGCGTCGTTGAACGTCGCAATCCTGTGCTTCTTCCCAAGCCGGACCCACTCGGCCATCGGGATCTTCCCAACCGGGTCTTGGTTGTTGAAAAACAGCATCATCGCCGTCTTCTCATTGACGGCTTTCTCCAGCTCCTCCGCCGTCTCGACCTCCACCATCTTGATCCCGCAGGCTCGCACCGCGTGGTCATACCCGTAACGGTGGCTCTTCTGAATCAGCACCTCGCTTTTCATCCCCGTCAGGTCCGGCAGCCTCAGGATCTTGTCCCGGTCGGTCCCCGTCAGACAAGCCGCCGTCCCGACCGTCAACGCGCCCGCCGCCCCGCTGGTGACCATCGCCGCCTCGCACTCCAGCATCTGCGCGATCTTCGCCCCAACCGCCGTTTGCAGCTCCACGATATTCACATACTGCGTCGATGCGCGCGCCATCGCCTCCACCACCTCCTTCGGCATTAGCGAAGCCGTCAGCATCGTGTATGTGCCCGCGGCGTTGATGAACGTCCGGACTCCCAGTTCGGCAAACAAATCGCGCCCGCCCGCCGGCTGAGGAACCGCCCCTGCCGGTCTGCTCGCAAATCCCGATAGCCCGGGAACCAGCGACAAGTACTTGAGAACGCTCCGGCGGTCGGCCATAAAAGTTTCTTGATCCTTTCGTGAATTTAGCCTTACACTATATCGCCACAGGCATGCTCAAACAACTCATTCTCCTCCTCTCTCTGGCTGCCGGCTCGCTGAGCGCCCAGCTCGCCAGCAACACGTCTCTAGTCGGAACGGTCTCGGACGCCAGCGGCGCAGCGGTCGCCGAAGCCGTTGTCCGCGCGGTCAACCAGGCAACAGGCGAGTCGTTTAGCGCCTCAACCAATGAAGCCGGCTACTACGAGATCCAGTTCCTGCGCGCCGGCATCTACACGGTCACAGTCACCCGCCCTGGCTTCACCGCAGCCACTGTGAAGGACATCGCGCTCAGCGCCAATCAGACGGTGCGCACCGACGTCCAACTGAAAGTCGGCTCCGTCGACACCAAAGTGGAGGTCGTCGCCGAGGTGACTCCCATCAAGACCGACGAGGCGGCGATGAACGAGTTGATCGGCGCCCGGCAGACCGTCGAACTGCCCGTGGCCAATCGAAACCCGATTCGTCTGGCCATCACAACCCCAGGCGTCATCCCCGGCTTTAAGTCCCCCGCCGGCAATCCCGGCGGAGGCGAAGGCTACATCGGCGCGGGCACCCGCGAGATCATGAACAGCGTCTCTCTCGACGGCGTCAGCATCATGAACAACCTGATCACCACGACCACTTACCGCCCAAGCGTCGACGCCGTCCAGGAAGTCCAGGTTCAGACCGGAACCTACCCCGCGCAATACGGCGGCTATCTCGGTGTCCAGATCAACGTCGTGACAAGGAGCGGCGGCAACGAGTACCACGGCGCGGCTTTCGAGTTCCTTCGCAACGACGCCCTCGATGCCAAGCCGTTCTTCCTCCCCCAGGGACGCAGCAAGCCGCCCTATAAGCAGAACCAGTACGGCGTGCAGCTCAATGGCCCGCTGTCCATCCCGAAACTCTACGACGGAAAGAACCGGACATTCTTCATGTTCGGCTGGGAACGGCTGGTCGCGAAGACATCCGCCCCTGGCATCTCCAGCGTCTTCACCGAACGCATGAGACGCGGCGACATGAGCGAAACCACCGTCCCGGTCCTCGACCCGCTGAACAACCGCACCCCGTTCCCGAACAATCAGATCCCCGCCGGCCGGCTCTCGCAACAGTCGGTCCGCGCCCTGCAATACATGCCTTCGGTAACCGGCCCCGGCATCCTCCAGAACTTCAACCGGAACGTCCCGACGAACAATACGACGAACCAGTACATCGGGCGCCTCGACCAGTCCATCGGCGAGAGGAACCGCTTCTTCTTCCGTTACGCCTTCGGCGACACCGTGCTTCTCAACGAAAGCGTCAACCCTTACAACGGCTATGACCAGCCGGTCGGCGACAAGAACTTCGTTGTCGGATACACGCGCGTCCTCTCGCCGAACGCAGTGAACGACTTCCGCATCGGCCGCCAGAAAACGACCATCGACTCGCTGAACTTCTTCACCCCTGGCTCTCGCTATCCGTCCGATGCCGGCTCCCAAATCGGCATCCCCGGCTTCACCACAAGTCCTGAGAACCCTGGCCTGCCCAACATGAGCACCGCCAACTACCTCGTGATCGGCGGCGAGAACATGTCTTCCTCCAATTGGTTCCAGGACGACAGCACGTTGCAGATCTCCGACTCGTTCAGCTACATTCGCGGCGCGCACAACGTCGTTGCCGGTTTCGACAGCCGCAAGGTGGTCACCAACCGCACGGCGAACAACAACCCTCGCGGCGGCTTCACCTTCAACGGCCAGATCTCCGGCTACGCTCCGGGCGACTTCATGCTGGGCATCCCCCAGGCGATCACCACCCCCGGCCCCCTCTACCCGGGCGGCGGTGAACAGTGGCGCTATGGCTTCTTCCTCCAGGACAAGTGGCAGGTGAACGCCAGACTCACCCTGAACCTCGGCCTCCGTTACGAACTCCCCATCGTGCCGCAATCCACCACCGGCAACGGCACCATCCTCAACCCCGAGCAGACTGCCTTCATCCCGTCCACCGTCCCCAGCAAGATCCCCTACCACACCGCCGACCGCAATAACTTCGCCCCCCGCTTCGGCTTCGCCTACCGCATGCCTTCGCGCTTCGTCATCCGCGGCGGTTTCGGCCTCTACTACAACCCGAACCAGATGAACACCTATACTCTGGCTACGACCAACCCGCCGTTCTCGCTCATCTACACCTTCAACAACACGCCCACCTCAACGAACTTCCTCACGCTCTCCAACCCCATCCCGTCCGGCGGCGGCAGCGGGCCCTCGCGCCCCAATGCCTTCCACATCAATCCCTACCTGCCCAACGCGACCATGAACCAGTGGAGCTTCAGCATCGAGCGCGGCCTCTGGCGCTCCGCCGGCGTCGCCCTCGAATACCTCGGAAGCCACAGCTACCACCTCGACCGCAGCTTCTTCCTCAATACGCCGCGCCCCGGCCCGGGAGCCATCAATGACCGCCGCCCGAACCGCCTGTTCGGCGTCATCCGCATGATCGAAAACGACGTCATCGGCAACTACCAGGGCCTCAGCCTCGTCCTCCGCCAGAACGGCTTCAAGGGCCTGACCATGCTCACCAGCTACACTTGGGCGAAAATGCTCGACATGAGCACCGACTCCAACGGCGGCTCGAACGTGATGGACCCCTTCAACACCCGCCTCGATTACGGCCGCGCCAATTGGGATCTCAGCCACCGCTTCGTCAGCAGCTTCAACTACGAACTGCCATTCTTCCGCACGGCCGGCAACAAGGCGTTGAAGCTGGTCCTCGGCGGCTGGCAGACCAACGGCATCGTCACCGCGCAGTCCGGCTTCCCCTTCGGAGTCCCCATCGCCGCCGACCAGGCCAACGTCGGCCAGGGCACTCAGCGCGCCAACTTCACCGGCTCTCCCGTCACGGTCGATTGCGGCAGCGGAAAACTCATCAACTGCGTGAATATCAGCGCGTTCACCCTCCCCGCCCTCTACACCTACGGCGCCACGCCCCGCAATTTCCTCCGCGGCCCCGGTCTCGTCAACTTCGACTGGAGCCTCTTCAAGAACTTCGCCGTCTCCGAAAGCGTCAAGGTGCAATTCCGCTGGGAGAACTTCAACGTGCTCAACCACCCCAACTTCAACAACCCCAACAGCACGTTCATCCCGGGCTCGACCAACTTCGGCAACATCACTTCCACCCGCACCGACATGCGCCAGATGCAGATGGCGCTCAAGCTGCTGTTTTGAGTGCTTGGCGAGAACGGATCAATCCGCCCGGCCTCCGCGCCTTCGCCTCACTCCGTGACGCTCAGCGTCTCAAAGTCGAGCACTCTCCGCAGATTGCCGTGACGCATCTCCAGCCTCCGGCTGTTGCGCTCGGCCAGCAGGAACGGCCCGTCGAAAAGTTTCCACGACGAGAAATCCCTCGCCTGGCCGTATGCGCAGTTCATCTCCGCTCCCCTGCGCGTGCGAAAACGCACGCTCGGCGCAGGCTCCAGCCGGAACTCGAGCGGCAGCGCCAGAATCGCCTTCCGGAAGGCCTCCAGCGTCGAAAATTCGGAGGCGGAGGCCGCCTGCACCACCGCGCCGTTCTTCAGGTGCGGACTGAACAGCCTCCTCCCGCCTCCTTCAATCGGCTTCCACGAGTACGGCGCCAGCGGCCGGTAGGCGATCCATGCATTGCCGCCCCGCGCGAAGATCCACCCCGACTGATCTTCCACCACCGTTGATAGATCCTTCGAGAAGAATCCGTTGATGTGCGGGAAACGCGTCCCCGGCGCGATGTCGTAAAGCACGACCACGGTGTCGCGGTCCTGGAAAATCTGCTCGTACGGCGACCCGCCCAGCAGCTTGTCCGGCGAGTCGTAGCTCTTCTTCGAGCGGTAGACAATTTCCGGCCCCGGGTCCGGCGCGAATGTGAAGTACGCCTGAAGCTCGAGCATCCCCGAATACGGATGCACCGTGAACAGCGTGTTGTGCGCGCCCCGCGGATCGGGCATCGCCCACGTCACGTCCCACGAATGCTGCTGCACCGGCTGCAAGAGCCCGCCCTGATCCGACCCCACCACGTAGTCCTTCCGCAGGTATGTCGTCTTGTAGACATCCCCGTTGCGTTCCTCGTGAAACCGCCAGCGGTGCCGCGTCCGCTTCGTCTCCTTGTGCAGCACGCCGTCCGGACGGTCCGTCGCGATCCGTTTCAGAATCTCGGGCGGCTCATACGCCGACGCCAGCGCGTAATAGAGCGGATAGCTCCCATAGCCCGGCGTATGATAGCCGAGCCCGAACAGCAGCCACCCGAAATCGGAACTGATCCCGTTCCACTTCTCCACAACCTGCCGGTCGTCCGTCCGCGCGTGAGAACCCGCATAGATGCCGTCGATCTGCTCCGCGGCGTAATCCGCGATCAGGTAGTCGAGCATCATCGCCGCCTTCTTCTTCATCGCCGGATCCTTCGCCCACGCCGAAAGGTAGGACATCGGAAGCAGGTAAACGCCGATGTAGTGCGTGCAGTCATACTCGCCCTGCCCCCGCCTCGTGGTCATGTCCACCCACCAGTTGATCCACTCCTCTGATTCCTGGAAGTTCTCCGCCGACGACTTGCCGTTGAACCACGCGCCGCCCGGTTCGTCAGGCCACAATTGCGCCATCAGGTACAGCGTCGTGTAGTAGAGCAGCCAGTGATTCTCCGTGTCGCCCCTGAACGGCATATACGTTCGCCACGACTCCCTGAGCGCCTTCCTCGCCTCCGCCGTCAACTGGCCTTTGTCAAGGTACGCCACCGCCGTCACCGGAAACATCCAGAACATGTCCCCGCTCGGACCCGCCTCGAGAATCTCGATGAGCCTGCGTGAACACCACGCCGGGTCCTCCTTCAGCCACAGCTTGGAGGCGATGGTCCCGTAGCCCGCCTGTTCCAGTTTTGCCGGATGCGCGTTGAACGAGATCACTTCCTTCACGCGCTCCGGAAACGGCGGAGCCGCCAGCAGCGCCAGCACAAG
>JACADU010000022.1 GCA_013388415.1 Bryobacteraceae bacterium | reverse complement strand
GGCTGAGCAACCCCGCCGAGACATGGATTCAGGGAGGGATCGACGGCTTCGTTCAACGCCACGCAGGAAACCTTGTTGTGACCGATGGACAACAGGTAGTTCGTCCAGCGCACATCGGCCGTTACCGACGAATTCACGAATTTGCCGCGCATCTGGTCGTAGTCGGCGCGCCATTCGACGCCGAACGCGGGCCTTGGAGTCAGCCGCAGCATCGAGACGACCGGCGAATCGCGGCGTGGCGCCGCCAGAAACGTGTATCCGGTCAGATCAGCCGTGCTGAGGATCACGTTTCGCTTGCCGCTGACCACCGCGCCACCGAAATCCGGATTGAAGAACCGCCGCTGCCGCACATCCAACGTCATCCAGTCCCATACCTCGCCCGCACGGTTCTTCGTCCACAGCCGGTTGGCCAAGGAGTATTCCACCTCGTTGGTGTTGGAGACGAGTTCCATTTCGTCGAAGCGGATGATGTTCTGGAAATTGTCGACGCCGCCGACATAACGGTATGTGACTCGAGGTTCGATCGTGTGTTTGGCCTGAAATCCGATCCATTTCGGCGGCGTGAAGACCTTTTCAAGCGACGGCAGAATCAGATCCGCCGTCACGCTGTGGCTGAGCCTTGTCACATTGGTGCCGCTCACTTCGCCGTTCTGGAAACTGGAACTGTAGTAGGTCCCTCGCGCCGAAAACGCCGGGATCAGTTGGATCTCCTTCCAGCGGAACGCGGTCATCACCCGCGGCTCGGCGTCCAGCCGCTCGACGAACTTGCGCGTTTCGAATGCGGGCTGGTTCCGCCTGACCAGCCCGGCGGAAGTGTTCCAACTGGCCCACACCGGGAATGAGCCTTTCACCAGTTCCCGGCCGCGGCTGATGAACTCCACCTGAGGCAGCCGCCGGATGCTGATCTTGTCGCCCAGCTGGTCGCTCTGGAAGTTCTCCTGCTCGGAGAAGACGAAGTTCAGATGATACGACGACCAGTCCTTCTCGACGAAGGCGATGCTGTTGACTTCAGAGAAGACAGCTTCATTGAAGCTCTCGGTGAAAGCCTGCCTGAAGGTGAAGCTGCTCAGGTAGTTGATGAGCGCCCGCGCGTAGAACCCTTTCGGCAACTCCGCCCTGCCGTTGGCTGTCAGCATCCAGCCGCCTTCTTTGCGCCGCGTTCCGTCTTCGAGCAGCAGCCCGCGGTCATTCACGCCGTAAACGTACGTGCTGAATTCGCTCCACCTCGTCGGCCGTCCCCGGACATCGACAGTATGCGCGAAGCCGCGCTGGGTGAAATACTGCGGCCGGTACATGACATCGTAACTGCGGTTGATCGCCCAGAAATACCCCAGGCCATACATGAAGCCTCGCCGGCTGGAACTGCCGAAGTTCGGCGTCAGGAATCCACTCCGGCGCTCCTCGGTCTTGAGAGATTTGTAGAAGGCTGGCGCGTACAGAACCGGAATCCCGCGCATCCGGAAGAAACTCTTATAAGCGATCGCGCGGTTGTTCGGAATGATGTCGAACTTCGGACCGGTGAGCGACCACCACGGCTTCTTCGGTTCGCAGTTGGTGAGCGACCCGTTGTAGAGGATATAGCGATCCTTCAGCTTTTCAGCCCAATCCCCTTGAAATGTGAACGGCTTATCGGTCCTGAGGATGCCTGGCCGGTAATCGATCTTGCCGAATGCGCTGCCGGTGACCGAGTAGAAGGTGCCGGTCGCGTTCCTCATGTCGTAATCGACACGGGCAGCTTGCAGTTCCTCACCTGAGACAAAATTGACGAACTTCACGCGCCCGCGCGCCTCCGCCAGTCCGCTGCCCTCGTCGTAGTCGATTTCCTCGGCGGTCAGAAGGAAATCCGGCGTCTCCACCTCGGCGTTGCCGCGCAGCCGGTAGCGTTCTCCCTCCACTTCCTGCAAGTCGCCCTTCACGAGGATGATGCCTTGAGGGACCGGATTCTGGCGAACGATTTTTGGGGGTTGAGCGGGCGGCTGAGCGGGCAGCGGCTCAGCGATTGCGGCGGCCAGGATGGAAACCCGCAGGAGGAACTCGAAAAGTCCGTGACAAAACCCAGTGGATATGTTACTTACAAGAAGAGAGTACCGACAGGCGCCCGCCTTGGATCGCCTGCGGCGCGGGATCGGTGAGTTCAAAGCTCAACCCTAACATGGTTCCGCGAGAGGCTGCAAGACGTTTGCAGGCCTACGCGAGAGCCGCCGGAAACGGGAAGATCGGGCCGGTAAACACAGGGGAGTCAGAACCTCCACCGCTCGCTTTGGGCGATTTGTCGCCCGAAGAGCAAAATCAAACCACCCCGGAGGAATCTACACCATTCCGGGGGCGGAGGATGCCTTGCGTTGCAGATACTGTGGATCCGAGACTCCTGACAATGCAGTGAGATGTGTCAGGTGCATGCGCCGGCTCAGCGGCCCTTCAGAACTCCCTGGCGTTGTGGAAACCGCCGTCGCTCCTGAACTGGATTGGAGGCGGGAGCCGGAACCGCCGCGCGGTCCGCGGCTGGCGTCTGTCAATCCGGCGGCCGCGAGAAAGAACGTTCCGGTTCAACCGTCCCTGTTCCCCTATCGGGACGATCAGAAGCTCATCAGCTTAGCGCCGCCTGCGCCGGCAAGACACCGCTCCTCCGCCGAAGGCGCGCACCGCTCCAGAAGAAAAACACACGAAGGGCAATCGGCCTTCGACTTCGACGCTCCTCCTCCGCAAAATGTGCTCTCGCATGCCCGTGATAGGAATACGCACCTTGCCGTCGCGCCCATCCCTCTCCGGGCAATGGCGGCGATGTTCGACGCCGGTCTCGCCGGCGCCATGACCGGGCTTTTCCTGCTGACAGTGCGCCTGACTCTCGGCCACCTTCCGGCGGGCAACACCGCTTACGCCGCCTACGCCGCCGCGGCTGCTGCCTTTTTCTTCCTTTACAAACTCCTGTATTGCTTCTACGGCCAGCCAACCTTCGGGCTTCAGGGCGCGAGGCTCCGTGTCGTGACGTTCGAAGGCGCCCGCCCCAGCCGCTCCCAGCTCAAGATTCGGCTCTTCGCCGGCTGCATCAGCGTCGCCGGCGCCGGAATGGGCTTGTTGTGGCCGTTGGCTGATCAGGACAAGCTGAGCTGGCACGACCACATCTCGCAGACCTTCCTCACCTGCGATTCGGAATAGAGAATCCTGCGCCTTTACGCCGCCGGTTCGATGACCGCGCTCATCGAACCCCGGCACCGCGGCATCCGCCAGTCCGGCCCATAGGCGTGAATCTGATCGCGCGCGAATTCCGCCGCCTGCTTGTCGCAGGTCAGCACCACCGTCCGGCCGGTCGAGTCCACTTCCACCGCATGCCGGTATGCTTCTTCCACGGTCTTGAAGAAGAGCTTCACCAGCATCTCGACAACGTAGTCGTACGTGTGGTCGTCGTCGTCGAGCAGGACGACGTTCCACATCGGAGCGAGTCGTTCGAGTTCGCTTGTATCCTGGGTCGGAGTCGGCGACACGGAAGCCATGATCGGCGAGATGTTCAGTGTCTCACGAATGGGTGCGGCCGTGCTCGCGCAGCCGGCCGGGAAACCAACTTTGCTGATATTCAGACTCTTTGGTAACCTATTAGCTTCATGCGGAAAGTGCCGTTGAGCCAGTCGCTCCGGATCATCGGTCAGGGCTCCCTGAATTGGATGGCGGAGCGCCCGATCGTCGTCAGTTTTGAAGTCACCGACTCCTGCACCTGTTACTGCCGCCACTGCGACCACGGCGGTCCCAAGGACGACCGCAAGAACCTGCGCCCGGCCGATTACCGGCGCTACATGGAAACGCTCAAGCCCGTTGTCGTCCAGGTCTCAGGCGGCGAGCCTCTCATGCGCGACGACCTCGCCGACGTCGTCCGGAATATCAAGCAGCCCAACAGCCTGCCCTACATCATCCTGGTGTCGTCCTGGACATTGATGACGCCCGAACGCTACCTGGAACTGCGCAAGGCGGGCGTCGATCAGTTCTCGGTTTCGCTGGACTTCGCCGACAGCCGCCACGACGAATTCCGCGGCTATCCAGGGCTTTACCAGCACTTGTCGGATGTCATTCCCGCCTGCGCGAACTACGGCCACGACGACATCGTTCTGAACTGCTGCATCACCGCCGCGAACCTCTCGGAGATCAACCTTCTCGCCGACCAGGCACGCGTCTGGGGCGTCAACATCTGCTACTCGGCCTACTCCGCCCGCAGGACCGGTTGCCGTGAGCTTTTCCCCAACGCGCCAGGGCAACTCGAAAAGCTCCGCGCGGAACTGAACCGCATCGAGCAGCGCCGGAACTCCCACAACTGGATCGTCTCCGCCCCCACGACGCTCAAAGCCACCCGCGAGTACTTCGAGACCGGCGGAGCGCCCGGATGCAAGGCGGGTCTCAGATTCCTTGTCGTGACCGCCGATGGCAAGTTGCAGCCCTGTTCGATGCAGTTCAAGCGGTATGAGCTCGACCAGCAGCCGAAGATGGTCTCGGAGTTCACGAAGAACAATCACTGCGACGAGTGCTACGTCGCCATCCGGTCGAACCTCGACAAGAGCTTCCCGACGTTGCTGAGGGAAAACGTCGCCAACTACTTCTCGTTTGGATCCGAACCGAAGTCCAACGGCTGCTGAGAATCTGGTGGGATCTGTCCTGCCAGCCGGTTGAGAAGCTCACGCCCGAGGAGCGCCTGGCAATGCGGAGATTCACACACTCATCGCCTTCACTGCCGAATCCTGACAAGGACTTTGCCCATCGGTCCTTCATCGAGCCGCGCAAACGCCTTCTTCACATCCTCGAAGGCGAAAACGCTGTCGATCACCGGCCTGTGGCCCATCGCGTTCAGGCGCGTCACGATTTCCGCCCAAGCCTCCTGCGCCGTTTCAGGCGTATAGTCGCCAACCGCGACGCCGCCGATCTTATTGCGCTTGAATAACAGGAGCGGCGTGCGGAACTCGGGCACCGGTCCGCCGCTCGCGCCCACGACGCTGACCCGCCCTCCGTAGCCGAGCGTCATCAGGAGCGAGTTGAACTGCGCGCCGCCGACGCTGTCGACAACGAGATCGACCTTGCGCGGCTCCAAAGCGGCAAGGACCTTTTTCGACAGCGCCGCGTCCGCCGGGTCGAACACGTGGTCGGCTCCAAGATCCTTCAGCCGCGCTCCCTTCCCGGCGCTCCTCGACAGGGCCACGACTGTCATTCCCAAGCTTTTGCCGAGCATCACCGAAGCGACCCCGACGCCGCCCGAGGCGCCGGTGACCAACAACACCGAGCCTGTCCCGAGCGGTCCCCACTGAGTCAGAGCCTGCCACGCTGTCAGGTAGACAAGTGGCGCTGCCGCCGCTTCCTCCAGCGACCACCCGGCCGGAACCGGCGTGACCACGCTTGCTGGCACGGCGACGAACTCGGCCAGCGTCCCGCGCTCGTTCACGCCCGCCTCGCAGCGCAGGATGGTGACCATGTCCCCAGGCTTCACCGGCGAGACGCCGGCGCCGGTGGCAACGACTTCGCCCGCTCCGTCGCGCCCCAGGATGTGCGGCAGCTTCGGGCGCGCCGGATAAAGCCGCTTCGCCAGCCACGCATCGGCGGGGTTCAATGCGGCAAATGAGACGCGCACCACCACCTGCC
>JACADU010000079.1 GCA_013388415.1 Bryobacteraceae bacterium | reverse complement strand
CTGCCGCCGCAGGAGGAAGTGGTGAAGTGGGACCGGGCGCAGTGTCAGGCGAAGTACCACATGCAGGACTGCCTGGATGCAATGCGCACGCGCAGGAAGCCGCTGGCCGAGCCGGAAACCGGCCACCGTTCGGTGAGCGTGGCGCACCTGGCGAACATCACGCGGGAGCTGAACCGGAAGCTGCGCTGGGATCCGGCCAAGGAGCAATTCGTTGGCGACAGCGAGGCAAACGGCCTGCTGACGAGGAAGCGGCGCAAGGGCTACGAGCTGCCCGCGGTGTGAGCGTCAAGAGAATTCGAGCCTGTACTTGCGGCCGGCCAGCAGGCGCGCCTCGATACTGCCGCCGGGCCGCGGGCTGAGGGAGAACGGCGAGGTTCCAGCCAGGACAGCCTTGATGCGCTGGTTGCGCGGGGCGCGGAGACTGACCGGGCCGGTCTTGCTGGGACGAAGTTCCGCGGAGATGGCTTTGCCGGCGGACCAGGCGATGTCGATCTCGATACTGCCGCGGGCGCGAAGCCCTTTCACGGAGCCGGTTGGCCACTGCGGGGGCAGCGCCGGGAGGAGATGGATCTCGCCGGCGTGGCTTTGGAGAAGCATCTCGGCGATGGCGGCGGCGGCGCCGAAGTTGCCGTCGATCTGGAAGATCCATCCCTGGCCGGCGGGGTGCGTGTCGAAGAGGTTGGGGCCGGTGCTGAGCTCGAGCAGCTTGGCGAGGCCTTCGTGGGCCTTCGTGCCTTCTTCGAGCCGCGCCCAGAAGGCGATGGACCAGGCGCGGCTCCAGCCGGTGTAGGCTCCGCCGGCCTCCAGGCGCAGTTCGAGCGAGCGGCGGGCAGCCTGCGCCCACTGAGGCGTGCCGCGGACAGTGAACTCGGAGCCGGGGTAGAGGGGGTACATGTGCGACATGTGGCGGTGGCCGGGCTCGCGTTCTTTGAAGTCTTTGGACCACTCCTGGAGTTGGCCGCGCGCGCCGGTCTGGTAAGGCGCCAGCTTGGAGAGGGCGGTGCTGAGTTGCTGGCTGAATTCGGCATCGACGCCGAGGAGGCTGGCGGCTTCGATGGTGTTGGTGAAGATCTCGCGGACGAGGGCGAGGTCCATGGTGCAGCCGGCGCTGGCCGCCGCGGTCTTGCCATCGGGCGTAATGAACACGTTTTCCGTGGAGAAGGAGGGACAGGTGGTGAGGCGGCCCTGCTTGTCGGGGACAAGGAGGCCGAGGCAGAACTCGGCGGCGCCTTTCATGACCGGGTAGGCGCGGTGGATGAGGAACTCTGTGTCGCGGCTGAACAGGAAGTGCTCCCAGAGGTGGGCGCAGAACCAGGGCGCGGCCATGTTCCAATTGGCCCAGGTGGGCGAGCCTTTGCCGTAGTCGCCGACCGGGGCGGTCTGACGCCAGAGGTCTGTGTTGTGGTGGCAGACCCAGCCCTTCAAGCCGTAATTGAACTCGGCCGTGTTCCGGCCATTCTCGGCCAGGCCTTCGATGAGGTCGAACAGCGGCTCGTGGCATTCGGCGAGGTTGCAGGTCTCGGCGGGCCAGTAGTTCATCTGGGCGTTGATGTTGGTGGTCCAGTTGCTGGACCAGGGCGGGCGGACGCTCTCGTTCCAGATGCCTTGGAGGTTGGCGGGCTGAGTGCCGGGGCGCGAACTGGCGATGAGGAGATAGCGGCCGTACTGGAAGTAGAGCGCAAGGAGCTGGGGGTCGGGCTGGGCTTTGAAAGCTTTAAGGCGCTCGCCGGTGGGCAGCTCTGAGACCGGCTTGCCGAGGTCGAGCGAGACGCGGCGGAACAGGCGCTGGTGATCGGCGATGTGGCGGGCTTTGAGAGCGTTGTACGGCTGGCGCGCGGCGGCGTCGAGATGCTTGCGGGCGGCGGCGCTGATGGCTTCGGCGGAGAGATCCGGAACACGCTTGAAGCCGCGGAAGCCGGTGGCGGCGCTGATGAGGATGGTTGCGGCGCGGGCGCCTTCGACGCGCAGCTTGCCGGCATCGGCTTTGACGGCGCCGCCCTCGGCGAGCACTTTCGCGCGCGCCTCGAAACGCATGCCCATGCCTTCGGTGTCGTCGTAGCGGATCGGGTTGGGAGTGCGGTAGTAGTTGGGGTCGACGTGCGCCGGGGCTTTACCGCGCAGCACGAGGGTGTCGCCGCCTTCGGTGGTGGAAGCGGAGCGGACGGGACTGTCGATGGCGATGGTGAAGTTGAGCGAGCCGGCGGGCGCGGTGATGCGAGTGACGATGACCTGATCGGGCGCGGAGACGAAAGTTTCGCGGCGGTGTCCGGAGAAGGAGACGCTGGCGATGGCGGTGTCGAGGTCGAGGTCGCGGCGGTAGCCAGAGGGCGCAGGGAGGCCGGAGAATTCGAGGCGCAAATCGGCCAAGGGCTGATAGGACTGGTTGTAGGGCCCCTGCATTTTCGCACAGAGCTTGTCGGCGGCGGCGTAGTCTTCGGCTTCCAGAACGAGGCGGCGGATCTCTGCGAGATGGTCCTTGGCCTTGGGGTTGTTCCAGATCTTGGGGAAGCCGGACCAGAGGGTGTCCTCGTTGAGCTGGAGCCGCTCGGAGGAGACGCCGCCGAAGACCATGGCGCCGAGCCGGCCATTGCCGAGGGGGAGGGCGTCGGTCCAGAGCTTGGACGGGGCGTTGTACCAGAGGACCAGTTCCCCGCCCTGCGCGGGCTGGGCGTCGAGCGCGGCGGCGGGGAGGGATGCCAGGAATCGTCTGCGCTTCATTAGGACTGAGTATATGAGGCGGGACGGTGGGCGCGCGCATCAGGGAATCGATGAGTCATCAGAATGCGGTTTACCTCATCCTGGGCGCGACGTCGGCGATCGCGCAGGAACTGCGGGCGAGGCTGGAAGCCAGCGGCGCGGTTGTCGAGGGGCTGTCGCGCAGCCGCGACGCGCTCAATCTCGCCGACTTCGCCTCCGTCGAGCAGGCTGTGCAGGACGTCGCCGCGAGGCGCGGGCGCCTGGATGGCCTGGTGAACTGCGCCGGCTCCCTCTTGCTCAAGCCGGCGCACATCACAACGCCCGCCGAGTACGCCGCCACCATCGAGGCGAATCTGACCACGGCGTTTGCGGCGGTCCGCGCCGGGGCGAAAGCGATGATGCAGAGCGGGGGGGCGATCGTGCTGGTGTCCTCGGCGGCGGGGCGGACCGGCATCGCGAATCACGAAGCGATTGCCGCGGCCAAGGCGGGCGTGATCGGGCTGACGCTCTCGGCGGCAGCTACATACGCGCCTCGTGGGATTCGCGTGAACTGCGTCGCGCCGGGTCTCACGGCGACTCGGCTGGCGGCCCGGATCACGGGCAACGAGGCTGCGCGTTCGGCTTCCCTGGCAATGCATGCATTGGGCCGGCTGGGACAGGCTGGGGATGTCGCATCGGCGATAAGCTGGCTACTGGATCCCGAGAACTCGTGGGTGACGGGGCAGGTTCTTGGCGTCGACGGGGGCTTGGCCTCCGTTCGGCCGAAATAATCCTTCAAGAGGGGCGGCGCCGGGCCCGATAAGCAGGCTGAGAACTCGATGACCCTACGATCCGACCGGCTCATAGAGCTGATTGGCCGGCTGCGAGAAGCCTATGAAATCGGCTCTCCGCTGGTGGTCCAACAACGCCTGCTTGCAGACTTTTCGGTCTTTCTGGAACTGCGCGGATCGGCTCCGCCGCCGTTTCATCTTCCTTTGAATCAGGAGGTTCTGAGTCGCCTGGAGACGGGGCTGGGCAAGGAAGGCTTCGAGATGGCCACGCCCTGTCAGGGCGGGATTCCGTCTTAATAACTTGTGCCGATGTCATAATTTAGAGATCCCCCCGCCGAAGGCTGGCATCGGTATTGATAGCTGTGGACATGGAAAAACCTCATCCGAGTTGGATGACCTGGGTGCTTGGCATCTCGGGCTTCCACTCTGTCACCCTCGGCCTTGCTGCGTTACTGAGACCCGTTTGGCTGGGCGGTCTCGCCGGTCTGACCCCCGAACAGTCGCTGCTGATCGCGCCCGTTGGCGTTCTGTTGGCCTCCTTCGGTCTCGGATACCTGCTTGCCATGTCGAATCCCTTCCGGCACTGGCCGTTAGTCCTGGTTGGCTTCGCCGGCAAACTGGGCTTGTTTGTCACTGTGACCGCGGTATGGCTGAGAGGGGGAGTCCGCGAGCAGGCTCTGTTCCTTTCGATGGCGGACGAACTGGTCTGGCTGGGACCGTTGGGAATTATCCTGGCGGGCTCATATAGTCTGGCGATGAACCGGCGCCGCACGGCGAGTCCGGAGATCTTGCGGATGGCGCTGAGGCGGAAGACCAATTTCGGTGTGACGCTGGAGGAGCTTTCGCATATGAGTCCGGTGCTGCTGGTTTTCCTGCGCCATGCCGGGTGCACCTTCTGCCGCGAGGCATTGGCCGATCTCGCCGCAAAGCGCGCCGCGATCGAAGCCTCGGGGACGCGCCTGGTGCTGGTCCACATGGGGACGGAGGCGCAGGGTGCGAGGCTGTTGGGGCGTTACGGGCTGGGGGAAGTCGCCCACATCGGCGACCCGCAGCGGAGTCTCTACCGGGCTTTCGGACTGCCGAGAGGGACGCTGGGGGATCTGTTGGGGCCGAAAGTTTGGGTTCGAGGGTTTCAAGCAGCGATTCTGAACCGGCACGGGATCGGGCGGCTGGAGGGGGATGGATTCCAGATGCCCGGGGTCTTCCTGCTCTTCCATGGGGAGGTGCTGAGAAGTTACCGCCACCAATCCGCCGCGGACCGCCCTGACTACTTGGCGCTGGTCAACGGGCCAAGCCGCGCGCAGCCGGAGTTTCAAAGCTAAGTAGCGGGCGATGATCGCCCGGGGCTGCGCGGCGGCATGCCGACGGGTTCATGCCTTAAGCGAATTGACAAATACGCCCTCGGATTGGTACTCCTGAGATAACACCACTGCTCCTCAGTAGCTCAATGGTAGAGCATTCGGCTGTTAACCGAAGGGTTGTAGGTTCGAGTCCTACCTGAGGAGCCAAACCTTTTCTGCGCACCCCGCCCCGCCCGTTGGTTAACGCCCCTCTCCGTCCGTAACCCCGCAACTGGCCGTGTTTTCGGCGCTTCCGCGTCTCTGCTTTGCCCGCCGTGTCCGGCTTGCCGCGCCGATCTGCGCCCCCGCGACGTTTGCCAGAGCCCGTTTCTCCCCGTCTCCGGACCGGAGGCAAGAATTGGTGAACGGCGCGGCGCGGATCGTCCGACCCCAGGCCGGATGCCCCGAACCCGGGCACTGCCGCATCCGGGATTCGATGCCGCAGCCTGGACGTCCGGCTCGATTCGAAAACAAGCCCGCGATGCGGGAGAATGGTTCCTCCTGCATGGCGATCACAGTCTCTGAGCCGGCGCGGCGCGTTCTCGCAGAGGTCGAGGGATCGAATGCAAGGCTGGCCGACTACGAACGGGTGCGCGACATAGAAGTGGTGATCCGCGCGGTTTCTTTTTTGGGGCTGGTGATCCGAGCGTATATGGTACGCTCGGAGTCAGGAGGCCTCATGATCCCGCAATCCCTGGATTCCCTCGAACAGCAACGCGCCGCCATCGCGCTTGAGATCGCCTCTCTCGGCGATCTGCGCTGCGGCTCCATCACT
>JACADU010000211.1 GCA_013388415.1 Bryobacteraceae bacterium | reverse complement strand
TAACGCCGCTTGGTTCCCGCGTGGCTTTCCGAAGGAAGCGGCCAGAGCAGGCCGTGCGAGCGCTTGAGTCGTTCGCGGGTCATGCCGCTGAAGTCGTAAGCCGTGCCCTTGGCGATGCCAAGGATTTCGTTCCATGCCCCTTCGCTGGACTTGTACGGGAAGAGCGAGCCATGACCCAGGCGATTGGCGAGGTCGAGAAGGATTTCGAGGTCCGGCCGGGCCTCGCCGGGCGGTTCGACGGCCTTTTCAAGGAGCTGATAGCGGCGCTCGGTGCAGCCGAACACACCCTCTTTTTCCGCCCAGAGAGCGGCAGGCAGTACGACGTCGGCCAGTTCCGAAGTGCGAGTGGGGTGGAAAGCCTCGGCCACGACAAGGAAGGTGTCATCGCTAGCCATCGCTTTGCGATAACGCTGCGCGTTCGGCATGGACTGGCCTGGATTGGTGGTCATGACGTAGAGCGCCTTGACCTTGCCGGCTTCAAGCGCCTGGAAGAGCTCCACCGCCGAATAGCCTGGCCGGGAGGAGAGGCGGCCCTTCGGTACGCCCCACAGCTTTTCCATCTCGGCGCGGTGGGCTTCATTGGCGACGAGCCGCCCGTAGGGCAGCAAATGGGCCAGCGCGCCGCCGTCGCGGACGCCGCCGCACGCGTTCGGCTGGCCGGTGAGTGAAAAGGGAGTGCTGCCGGGAGTTCCGATCTTGCCCGTGATGAGGCTCAAATTAATCAGCAGATTGTTCAGCCAGACGCCCTGCGTCCTTTGGTTGACGCCCATCGTCCACATCGACATGGCGTTGCGCCCGCGGGCGCCGAACAGACGCGCGGCCGCGACGATGTCTTCGGCCTTGCAGCCGGAGTCCGCAGCCGCGCGCTCCGGCGTGTAAGCGCTCAGAAAGGTCTTGTAGTCGTCCCAGCTCTTGTTCGCGTCGGTTCCCTGCCCGAAGAGGACGTGCGTGCGGATGAATTCCTCGTCGGCCATGCCCTCCTTCACGATCACGTGCGCCATGGCGTTGAGGATCGAGAGGTCCATGCCGGGCTTGCAGGCAAGGTGGATGTCGGAGGCGCGGGCGGTTCTCGTCCGTCTCGGGTCGATCACGATGAGTTTCGTGCCGGGGTTCTTCTCCTTGCGGTCGAGGATTCGCATCCAGAGGATTGGGTGCGCTTCAGCGGCATTCGACCCCACCAGCAGGTAGACGTCGGCGTGGTCGATGTCTTCGTAGCAGCCCATTGGCTCGTCCTTGCCGAAGGCGGAGATGTATCCGCCCGCGGCGGAGGCCATGCAGAGCCTGGGATTGCCGTCGATGTTGTTGGTCCCGATGCCGGCCTTGAAAAGCTTGTTCGCCGTGTAAGTCTCCTCGGTGAGGCCTTGACCGGAACCGTAGAACGCCACGGAATCCGGTCCGTGCTGCTCGATGGCGGCCTTGAACCTGGAAGCGACAAGCGACATCGCCTCTTCCCAAGACGCGCGCGAGAGCTTCCCGCTCCTGCGGATGAGCGGGTAGAGCAGGCGTCCGCCGGCGTTCATCATTTCCGGCAGCCGCGCGCCCTTGACGCAGAGGAAGCCGCGATTATGGTTCTGGGCGTCACCTTTGACCGAGACGACCTTACCCCCGCGCACGCCGATGTAGACGCCGCAACCCGTGCCGCAGTAGCGGCAGACGCTCTTCACCCACCTTTCGGGTTCGGCAGCCGCTTGGCCCAGCACGTTCAGCGGACCGGCTGCGGCGGCCAGGATCGGGAGTTCGATGAACTTGCGCCGTTTCACTTCTTCTTCGCCTCCTCGGGCCCGGTCTTCCACAGGCTCGCGTGTGGATTCAGCCTGTGAGGGACATGGCAGGTCCAGCAGTTCTTGCCCTTCATGAGCGGCGTCTTCAGCGTGCCGACCATTTCGGCGTGGCAGGCGACGCAGCGCCCGGCGCCAGGCTTGCGGAGGAAGTTCGCCCCGACCGCTCCATGGCATGAAACGCACGGCACGTTGCGCGAGCCGTGCTTGGAGGCTTCCCAGTCGGCCGCAATTTCCGGATTCTGCGAGCGATGGCAGGAGAGGCAGCCGCCTGTCACCTGGCCGATGTCAGGATGCGCGGGCGGCGGCGCGCCATCCATCGGCATGGCCAGCAGCGCAAAGATCAAGGCTCGAAGCATATTTCACCTCAAAACTTGTAGTTCAGCTCGAGGTATCCGAACGTGGCATTGGTTCCTTTCGGATAGATCCTCTCCATCACCGCTTTGCCGTCCGCATAGCCTACATAGCCGTTCAGGTTCACGCGCGCGTTGACGTTCCAATCGACGCTCATGTCCCACTGGTTGGCCAGCGACCGCGCGCCGGAGGCGCTCCGGCCCACGTAGCCGAACGTCCACGGTTGATAGGCGCCGCCGCCAAGGTACCAGAGGTCGTTGCGGCTCGCCAGCCTGAGGGCGTGGAACTCGCCGCGCACGGTCCAGTTCTTGTGCGGGCGCACGATGAGGTTGGCGAAGAAGTCCTCGTTGTTCACCATGTCGTAGAAGGGGAAGCGCGCGAAGGGCCGGGGGGTGGGCAGTACCTGGAAGAACGTGTTGTGCTTGTTGTCGTTCGGGTTTTCGTCGCCGGAACCGTGGAAGTACCCGCCGCGGAGCCAAGGTTTCCATTTCGGCAGGGCTTTGGGCTGCCAGCCGAGTTCCGTGTTGAGCGTCCAGGCGCGGTGGCCGATGCGCCCCCAGTCGCCGAACTGGCCCAAGCCGTAGCCCACGAAGTCCCAGGAGCCGGCGCCTGTTTCAGTCTTGTGGATCCAGTGGCCGCCGTATGTCGTCACGCGAATGTTGTTCAAGTCGCGTTGACGCACGGCCAGCGGGCGCGAATCGGTCTTCACAATGTGCCGCCAGTCCTGATAGTAGATCGCCAATCCGCGGAATTCGCCGGCGTTCCTGCCGGCGCCGTATTGCCGGGTGAGGGCCAGGTAGTTGACTGCCACTTTCAGATTGCCCCAGCCGTCCACCTGGAACGCGCCGCGCGTGGGCAGGGCGGACACCAGGGTCAGCGTGGTCTTGCCTTTGTCGAAGCTGCCCAGATACTGGAAGCCGTCAAAACTGCGGCCGACGTGCGACCAGCCGAATGAGCCGACTATGCGCTGGTTGACGCGGTCGCGCTTCAACGCCGCCAGCGTGGCATCCTTCGGCGTCGCTTCCGCGCCGTCGATGAACTCAAACCGCCCGATTCGCAGACTCTGCCCAGCGGCGCCAAACAGCCCCTTCCAGCGGACGAATCCTTGCTTGGGGAACAGGCTCATGGCGTTGTTGCGGTTGTCGTTGGAGGCTGAATAGGTCGCGCCCAGGCCGAACTGGCCCTGCGGCGCGGGCGCGATGGCGTTGGTGGGCATTTGCAGCAGAAACGGCGCGGCGAACTCGATCTGCCAGTCGTAGCCTTTGGCCTGTTGGGAGACGCTCATCCGGAGGATGTTGCCCATGTAAGCGTAGCTGCCGTCCGCTTCGCCGTCGAACCAGTTCCAGATTTCCGGACGCAGCCGGATGGAACCCGTGAAACTGACCGGTCCGGCGGTGGAAGGCAGCGCCGCGAGCGCGAGAAACAATGCAAACAGATAGCGTTTCATTGAAGTATTGCCAATTTCAGAGTAGGATTACTGAAATCTGTTCTTCTGTGACTTCCGTCACCGTCGCTCAGACTCTTCTTGGGCTACTGTAGAGTTGATCAAAATGAACGAAAAAGGGATCGCTACACCCCTTGTGCTCGGTATCCCTCTTGGCCTCCTGATGGGCGTCGGACTCTTCACATTCGGTTATGCCCGGGGCTACTCCTACATGACCGACGACCCCGGCGCCTGCAACAACTGCCATGTGATGCACGAGCAATATGACGGCTGGTTGAAGTCAAGCCATCGAAAGGTGGCCGTCTGCAACGACTGCCACACGCCGCGCGGCTTCGTGCCCAAGTACTTCACGAAGGCGCTCAACGGGTTCAATCACTCGCTGGCCTTTACGACGGGCCGGTTTCCCGACCGCATCCAGATCACGGGGCGGAATGAGCGGGTTTCCGAAGAGTCGTGCATGAAGTGCCACGAGGAGCTCACCGAGGGGATCCAGGCGTCGCGGGCGCACAACGAGAAGGTTCACTGCACCACGTGTCATCAGAGTGTGGGCCATGCCCACTAGAGTTCAGCGAGGATCGTAAGCCATCATGACTTCCAAACAGAAACTGTTCGCCGCCGTGGGCGCCACCGCGCTGGTCACAATCGGAGTGACGGCGGTGCTGGTCAGCATCATTGAAAGAAAGCAGGAGGCGCGGACTCCATTCTTTCGTGTGGTCGAACTGACCGACGATCAGGACGACCCGGCGCTATGGGGCAAGAACTTCCCGCTCCAATACGACGCCTACAAGCGCACGGTCGACATGACGCGGACGCGCTACGGCGGCAGCGAAGCGATGCCGAAAGCGCCGACGCAGGCCGATCCGCGGGACAAGGTGAGCCAGTCGAAGATCGACGAGGACCCGCGTCTCAGGCGAATGTGGCTTGGCTACGCGTTCTCAGTGGATTTCCGCGAGGAGCGCGGCCACGCCTACATGCTTGTGGATCAGCGGAACACCAGGCGCGTCACGGAGTTCAAACAGCCGGGCACGTGCCTCAACTGCCACGCTTCCACCTATGTGTTCATGAAAAAGTTGGGCGGCGGCGATGTGACGGCGGGTTTCGCAAAGATGAATCAGATGCCTTACGCCGAGGCGACGCAGGGCGTGAAGCATCCGGTGGCCTGCATCGACTGTCATGAGCCGGAATCCATGAAGCTGCGCATCACTCGGCCCGGCTTCCTGGAAGGCATCAAGGCGTTGAAGGCCAGCCAGGGCGTAGCGGACTACGATCCCAACCGCGACGCCTCCGCGCAGGAGATGCGTTCCTACGTCTGCGGGCAGTGCCACGTCGAATACTACTTCAAGGGCGACGAGAAGCGTCTCACCTTCCCGTGGCACAAGGGGCTGAAGGCCGAAAACATGTTCGACTACTACGAAGAAGTGGGGCACAAGGACTTTGTCCACAAGGAAACGGGCGCGCCGGTCCTGAAGGCGCAGCACCCCGAATTCGAGTTCTACAGCCAGGGAATCCACGCCCGCTCGGGCGTCGCGTGCGCCGACTGCCACATGCCCTATAAACGCGAGGGCGGGATGAAGATCAGCGACCACCACGTGCGCAGTCCCCTGCTGAACATCAACCGCGCCTGTCAGGGTTGCCATCACTTTTCGGAGCAGGAAATGAAGGACCGCGCCGAGCAGATTCAGTTGCGATTCATGGAAGCGCGCAACATCGCGATGGATGCGCTGATGGACCTGATCGAGGAGACGAAGAAACTGCGTGAAGCGGGCGCGGCAGACAATGATCTGAAGCGAGCCTGGGCGGCGCAGCGCAAAGCGCAGTTCTTCATCGATCTGGTCGAAGCGGAGAACTCCGCCGGATTCCACGCGCCCGGCGAGGAACTGCGGGTGCTCACAACAGCGCTGGACGAAATCCGGAAAGGACAGGTCTCGCTCCGCGGCGTCAAGCCGGCGAAGGTTCAGACGAAGCAGGCCGACTGAGCCTCAGGCGCAGCCGGTTTCCTTCATCCAGGCGAGAAAACGCCGGGCGTAGCGGTCGAGGTTTTCAACCACTCCTCCTCCCAGCAGCGGCGAGCACATTTCGTAAGCGACGCCGCCCGAGTAGCCGCCTTCGGCCAGCGCGGACAGAAAGCCGCGGTAGTCGATGAAGCCTTCGCCCATGGGGACCGCCTGTGTCCAGGCCTTCTGCTCAAGGAAGTTGACGGCGTTCGGCTGGTAGTGGAATCGCGCGCGCAGTTGATAGTCGGCTACTGTCGTGTGGCAGGTGAGCGGAGCCATGCGCCGCGCCGCGGCGGCGATGTCCACCCCATGCAGAGCGGGCGTCCAGGCGTCGAACATGGCGCGGCAGTTCGGCTCGTTCACCGCCTGGATCAGATCCGCCATGCTGTCGTGGTGCGACGCCAGGTCGTGGTGGTTCTGCACGCCG
>JACADU010000003.1 GCA_013388415.1 Bryobacteraceae bacterium | reverse complement strand
GGTTGAAATCGTCGGGAAACCGGAGCGCGAGAGAGCGCAGCCTTTCGCCGTGTTCATGCACCCCGGAGGGCGAGGGGTGGTATTCGACGGGAACACAGCCGGGCGGTTTGAAGTCCAACGCGGCGAAGACGCGTTCGCGAGGGAGGACGGCCGGTTTGGACCTCAATGGCGGCATCCGCGGAGCCCGTAGTAGACGACGTACAGGTAGCAAAGCGCCGGAATCACAAAGGCATGGTGGATGCCGATGCGGTCGGCCAGAGCGCCCTGAGCGAGAGGGACAACGGCCGGGCCGAGCGCGGCCATGAACAGGATGCCTGCGCCTTGGCTGGTGAGGCGGCCAAGACCTTCGATCGCGAGCGCGAAGATGTTGGGAAACATGATGGAGTTGAACAGCCCGACGAGGATAATGGACCACATGGCGAAGGCGCCGGTGGAGAAGATGCAGACCCAAACCAGCGCGGAGGCGATGAGCGCGAACAGAGCCAGCAGCCTTCCGGCTGGGATGCGGCGGGTGAGCCATGCTCCTGCGAAGCGTCCCACCATGGCGCCCGACCAATAGTAGGAGACGTAGCGCGCGCCGGCCTGTTCTGTCAGGCCGCCGATCTCCGGCTGAGAAAAGAAGTTGACCAGGAAGCTGCCGATGGAGACTTCGGCGCCGCAGTAGAGGAAAATGCCGAGCGCGCCAAGCATCAGGTGGCGGACGCGCCAGGCGCTGCGAACGACCCTGCCGTTCTCGACGGCGTCCTCGCCGTGCTGCTCGATGGAAGTGATCACCGGGAGCTTCACGCGCCACAGAACCACGCCGAGAGCAAAGAGGATGCCGGCGAAGATGAGGTACGGCGTTTTGACTGAGGCGGCTTCGCCAAGGCGGTAGGCGGCGAGGGCGCCGGGCGTCATGGCTCTGATCTCGTCCCCTGTCTTGGCCGAGTTCGAGAGAATCAGCAGCCCGCCGAGCCAGGGCGCAATCGCTGTCCCCAGCGAGTTGAAGGCCTGAGCGAGATTGAGCCGGCTCGATGCGCCTTCCGGAGGCCCGAGAACCGTGACGTAGGGGTTGCAGGAGACCTGAAGGACTGTCATGCCCGCGGCGAGGACGAATAGCGCGGCGAGGAACAGCGGGTAGGAGAGCGCTCCGGCGGCTGGCAGGAACATCAGCGCGCCCGTCCCCATCACGCCGAGCCCGAGCACCATGGAGGACTGGTAGCCGATCCGGCCGACGATCTTGCCCACCGGCACCGAAAGCGCGAAGTAGGCGGAGAAGAATGTGAACTGAATCAGCATCACCCGCGTGTAGTTCAAGTCGAAGACCGCCTTGAAGTGCGGGACGAGGATGTCGTTGAGAACTGTGAGGAATCCCCACATGAAGAACAGAGTGGTGACCAGGGCCAGGGCGGAACGGTAGGTCTTGGCGGCAGCCGAGGCGGCGGCCGTGGAAGGACTGGTGGAGACTGGCATTGAGGATTAGCGTGTCGCGCTGAGGCTGGCCAGCACGGTGGAGGATTGCGCGGACATCGATTCGTAGTATCGCGTAAAGCGCCGCGTCTCTTCGGCGTCGTATCGCTTGAGGTTTTCGGCCCAGCGGTAGGAGATGGGCTGGAATCGCAGCTCCGCCTCGATACGGTAAGGACCCTGGGCGCCCTTTAGATCGACAGAGTAGCGAACGGTATCGCCGGGCGCTTTGAAACTGTCGTCGCGCGCGGCATCGCCGGCGACGGCGATTTCCGGGCCGGCGGTTTGCTTGTCGAAGCCGCGCGGGAGGAGCCGGTTGTCCTTGAGATAGCGGACCGCATGGAGCAGGGCCGTAGTGACCCGGCCGCCGTTGTCGGACATCACGGATTCGTAGATCTGCACCTGGCCTTCGCTGGTGATTTCGGTATAGTGCGGTTCGAATCTGGTGGCGTCGGCGTCGTTGTCGTTGCCGCGGATGGCACCCGAGGGCTCGACGCCTCCGGATTCGAAGACGGCGCGGCCGCCGGCGTCCCTGACGGTGACGTGAAGCCAGACGCGGCGGGAGGGGTAGGCCGTGGGGAGCTTGTGCCCGCCGTTGTTCTCGACGGCGAGTTCGAAGACGAGCCGGCCTGAGCTGAGTGCGGCGGTCTTGAGCGTCAGCGCGGCCGCTTCGGACTTCAGATGAGCCAGCGTGCGCTCGATGGCGCTGGACATTTCCGAAGGAAGGGCCTCGACGCCGAGTTCTCCGCGGTAGCGGTTGAGAATCCCGAGCATGAAGAAATTGCCGCCGACGAAGGAATGCCGCGCGACGCCGGCGCGCGGCTTGCCGAGGACGCTGGAGATCGGGACCTCGCCCTCCACCGGCGGCATATGGCAGGATTGGCAGCTTCGTGTCTCGCGGTACTCGCTATGGAGCCATTCCTGATAGGGCACTTGCTCGGGAAACTCGCCGAGCAGCTTGCCGTCCGGAGCGATGGCTCTGGTGATGAGGGTATGGCAGGTGGCGCAGACTTCTGATTGGCGGATGTGTGGCGCCTCCACCGGTTTGAAGCCGCGGGAGGAAGAGCGCATCACGCGGGCCAGACCTGCGTCGATTTCGTAGGGGCCGTATTCGGGGCGCTCTCCGGAGGCTGCGGGCGGATCGATGACAAAGCCGCCGACGAAGCTCTCGCGTGTGCCGAGCTTCTGTTTCCCGATCTGGTGGCAGAGCGAGCAGGAGACACCGTCGGCGGCGAGGCGGTCCTCCTGCTTGCCGGGATCAAAGGGGAGGTGCGCGAAGACCGCGCCCTCGTGGCCGCGCTGCCTGGATTCGTATCGGGCCATCGGCATGTGGCAGGTGGCGCACTCGTCTTCGATCAGCGCCTTGGACTCGGGATGGTCCATCACTTCGCGGCGCACGCCGGCCTGCCAGTAGGGGTCGCGGGCGGAGTTGGCCATCATGGTCGGGCGCCAGTCGAAGCCGATGGAAATGTCCTCGCCGTTCGACGT
>JACADU010000002.1 GCA_013388415.1 Bryobacteraceae bacterium | reverse complement strand
GTGATTCTGAAGGCGGCGGACGCGCCGCGCGTGGCTGGGAAGTTTCTGCTTGGCCGGCCGGTTCTCGACGCCGCGCGGCTCGTGCTGGCATTCGACGATGCGGCGGCTTTCCACAAGGAGATCGCTCTCACGCACGGATTACGCCCGTTGGGCGGCGGCTGGTGCGAGATCGTTGATCGGGCGCGAGCCCAACGGGGAGCGGACCCTACGCTGCTTTCGGGAATGCCTGCCGAGGTACGACTGCCAGGCGGTGGATTGATCTTCTACAGCCTCCGTGGGCCAAGCTTAGTTCCGTGGCGCAAGCACCCAATCGAGGGTGCGCGGTGATTTGCGGCAGTAGACCAGTTGTTGGCCCTCCGCGGCAAGAAGGAGCACATCCTTTCGCGCGCCCACGAATGGCAACGCGTCTACTCTGGACAGGCTTCCGTCTGATTTGTTCAGGCGGTACAACACGCTGCTGGGAGGGCGGTCGTTCTCATTGCCCGAAGGTGGCGAGGTCCGGTTGAAACCGCCCAGGTACACATCTCCGGACGAGGTCAGGGCAACTCCCATCAGCCAGGTTCCCTCCTCCGGAATGGCAGTCTTCCACCTGCCCAGGAGCTCCCCGGAGAGAGACATCTCCACCCACTCGGAGGCGGGAGCCGAGTAGAATCCCACGCGATCCTTCCCGCTGACCAGAAACGCCTCTGCCGCCGGGTGTTGTCGACCGGCGGCAAAACTGCCGCTCGGCAGCAACGATTTGATCAGGCGCCCCTGGGGGTCGTACACGCGGATGAGATTGTGATTCGGGACGGAGTTGAACTCCTCATCGTGGACCCGGCCAGCCGCCCACAGCGTTCCGTCGCTGGCAAAGGCGATCCTCATCGCCGCAAAGGGGCTGGTGCGAACCGCGCGAATCAAGCGGCCGCGAGAGTCGACCCAGGCAATCACCGAGGAAAGGGCGCCACTGGCATTCTGGGCTGACGCCGCGGCTACGAAATCGCCATTCGATGCAACGGCAACATCCCTGACCCTGACGGAAGTGGCTTCCGGAAGGGCCAGCTTCGCTTCCGCCACGAGCGCTCCCGCCTTATCAAAGGCCCGCATCGTAGCGTGATCGGAATCGTATGCGACCAGGAATCCACCCTTAAAGAGCGGGGCCGGCTGACCGCTGAAATCCCAGGCCCACACCTGACTTCTGACTACTTCTTGCGACCAGGCGGGACCGGATTGGCTGATAGCCCCCAGCACCGCCAATATCCCAAAAATCTAAATATAATAGTCCAAAGAAGTAAAGTATTGCGGCATTCTATGGAGACCGCGCTATCACTCAATCGCTTTGGACATGGATTCCAGCCCACATTCGGTTTCTGAAACACAGCGTCATAAGTATTAGCGCATAGAACAAAACAGTGGTTTCATGTTTGTATGAAGCCACTGACCGTTCCTGACGCTCATCTGGCCGTTCTGGCGCTCCAGGACGAGATCCACCGACGAATCCCGCTACGACCACCGTCTCCATGGAGTCCTGCTCGTGGCTCAAGGAATGTCCTGCCGGCAAGCCGCCGCGGTGCTTGGCGACGCCCCGCGCACCGTCGAATACTGGGTTCGCGCCTACGGTCGAGGCGGATTGGCTGGATTGCAGGAGAAACCCAGATTCGGCCGGCCGCCCCGCTTGACCGCCGAACAATTGAAGTCGATTGATCGTGTGCTCCGCCAATCCCCGGAATCGGCTGGCATCACGGCGAACCTCTGGGACGGCAAGTCGTTGGCCGCCTTCCTCGACAGGCGATGGTCGGTCCACATGGGGGTACGCCAATGCCAGCGTCTGTTCAGGAGTCTGGGGTTCCGCCTTCGCAAACCTCGTCCGGAGATCGCCCATGCGGACCCGGAGGCGCAGAAGGTGCATATAAACCTAAATCCGGCAGTTGGCGACCGCCATTGATGGCAAGAGTGTCGGGTCCGGGGTCTGCGCTTTAAGCCAGTCGCGAAAAATGAAGCGCAGCAGCCACTGCCAGCGCTGCCTGATCGTCAACTGCTCCGCAGTTTGTTCAAGCCTTTGAAGAAACTCGCTGACTGCTTCCAACGCCCTGCGGACCGCGCCCGCCTGAGCGTGACTGCTGGTTAGGGTCAGCGTTGTTTGATTGCTGTGGCGGGTTTGACGTGCAATGCCGTGCAGCAGCAGCGGCCGGCTGGTGGTGGCTTCCGTGTGCCGGTTGGGAATCGCCAGCCGCTGCGCAGTAACTCCAGTATCTTCAAAGGTATGACTGGAGGTACAGGACGGCCTTGGTTTACGTTATGGCGTTTTTGACAACCGTGGGTTTACATACCTGAGATTTTTTAAACTTGCATGCTGGTTTAGAAATAGTGTATTTTGTAAACCGTGGGTAGTCAAACCGAAGGAAAGTTAAACCAGCTCCAGCGCCGCCTCCCGGAAGGGATGGTGGTCGATGCGGGCTGGCTGGAAGAGCAAGGCGTGTCGCGCCAGCTCCGGCGCAAATACGTCCAGCACGGCTGGCTGATTCCGCTTGCGCGCGGCGTGTATCGCCGGCCGTCTGCTTCAAAACCGCCCGGCCCCCTGCCGTGGCAGGAACTCGTCGTCTCCCTCAACGTATTTCTTCACCGGCCCGTTTCCGTGGGCGCGAGAACCGCGCTTGAACTGCAGGGTTTTGGCCACTATGCGGCGGCAAGCGGTTCGCGCGAAGCCCATCTCTACGGCAACGAGGACCCGCCGAAATGGGTCTCGCACGTTCCGGTGAACACGCGGCTCGTGTTTCACAGCGCGACGAAACTATTCAGGAACGGCGCAATCCCGTCATCTGCCGGCGAGGCGGAGGCGGGGGCGAACGCCACGGTGACGCAGCAAGCCTGGGGACAGTCCGACTGGACGCTGACCGTGTCCACGCCGGAACGCGCCATCCTCGAACTGCTCGATGAAGTCCCGAAGCGCGAAACCTTCCACCAGGCCGATGTCCTGATGGAGGGGCTTCGGAATCTCAGTCCAAGGCGGCTTCAGGTTTTGCTCGTGGACTGCAAGAACGTCAAGGTCAAGCGGCTGTTCTTCTGGTTTGCCGATCGTCACAATCACGCCTGGCTGCAGAAGATAGACCGTTCCGCCATAGACCTCGGCAAGGGCAAGCGCATGCTCGTGCGCGGCGGCAAACTCGACCCGAAATACAACATCACGGTGCCGGAGAACCTCGATGCCGGTGGCTGAACAGTACCGGCGGCAGGCTGCCCTGCTCATCCGCGTGCTTCCCTTCGTGGCGGAGGAGGCCTGTTTCGCCCTCAAGGGCGGCACGGCCATCAATCTCTTCGTGCGCGACATGCCGCGCCTCTCGGTGGATATCGATCTCACGTATCTGCCCGTTGCCGGCCGGAAGACGTCGCTGGCGGAGATTGACGCCCCCATGCGGCGCATTGCAGACCGTATACAGAAGGGCACTCCCGGCGTTCGCGTGACCTCTTCAAAACTGAAAGAAGCGGAAATCATATCGAAACACTTCGTGGAGCTGGACGGCGTCCAGATCAAGATTGAAGTCACGCCCGTCCTGCGCGGCTGCGTCTATGACCCGGAAACAAGGTCCGTCTCGGAGGCGGTCGAAGCGGCCTTCGGTTTCGCGGAAATCCAGGTCGTCAGCTTCGCCGACCTCTACGCCGGAAAGCTCGTGGCGGCGCTCGACCGGCAGCATCCGCGGGACCTGTTCGACGTTCGCGACCTCCTGGCGAACGAGGGTATCAGCGACGAGCTCCGGAAGGCTTTCGTCGTGTATGTCCTCAGCCACAACCGTCCCATGGCCGAGGTGCTCGCGCCGACGCGCAAGGACATCACGCAGGAATTCGAGCGGGGCTTTGAAGGGATGACAAAGGAGCCCGTCAGGCTCGACGACCTGCTGCAGGCGCGCGAAGACCTCATCGCCGGGCTTGTCGGCAGGATGCCCGATGAGCACCGGAGGTTTCTCGCCTCATTCAAGAGAGGCAGGCCGGAGTGGGAACTGCTCGGCATTCCCCACGTTGAAAAGCTCCCCGCCGTTCAATGGAAGATCCAGAATCTGGCGAAGATGGACCCGAAGAAGCGTGAGGAGCTTGTCAGCAATCTGATCAGGGCGCTCGGGATTGAGGAGTAGGGGAGTCTGACCGCTCGAAACTTCGGTTCCGGTTTTTGTTCTTTGTTCAGGCTTTTTGTGGGCGCGTCCGGCTGAATGCCGGACCGGGCTCTCCAGGCTTCGCCCCAAGCCCCTTCAGGGGGTCTCGGCCTTTCGGTAACGGTCCCTTGCGCGGGTGGTGATGTTCATGATGTTGGTCATGGTGATCTTGTTGTTGTTGATGATGACGATGACGATGGCGGCGGCAGCAGCAGCAGGGAAGCAGGCGGCGACGGACATCTCACGCGCGGCCAATGCCCTGAGCCCTCACCAGAGAAAGCACTGTCACAGTCTCTCGTTCTGATGCTAAACTGCGCGTCTTAAATCTTTGCGCATAGTCGCCGCAGGGTAGCGTTGCCCCTGCGCCATTGATCGAACTGCTGCTCGACGTCATGAGTGAGATCGTCCAGTTGCGGGAAGTACCGATTGTGCAAGCAGAGACGCCGTGTGAGTTTCCAGACCCCCTCGATCGGATTGAGATCAGGGCTGTAGGGCGGCGGTGGCGTGCGACGTGATCCCGGCGGAGTTGTCGGCGCGCGGAGCGTCGGTGGACGTGCCGCCGGTGTACAGGACGGTGGTTCCGGCGGAGCTAGGGGCGCGAGCGGCTGCCGTGTTCGGCGGGGCGAGAAAGCCGGACTGGGTGACGCTGACATCGGGTTCGACGGTGAAAAACCTGC
>JACADU010000102.1 GCA_013388415.1 Bryobacteraceae bacterium | reverse complement strand
GGGTGATCATGGTGTCGGCCGAGCATCACGTGCGGACGGAGGCAAAGCTCGATCAGGTGGAGAACTGGGAGCTGTATGCGCTTCAGACAGAGGGCGAGCGGTGGGAGAGCGAGGCGGCGCCGGCGCTGGAGATCAGCCGGTCGAAGAACATTCTGATTGCGAACTTCCATGGCTATCGAGTGACGCGGAGCCAAAGACCGTTTCCATACGCGATCAGGATCGAGGACTCGAGCGACATCCGGTTCCGGAACGTGCATGTGGATGCGAACAGCTCGGCGGGGTGGTGTCCGCCGCAGGGCGAGTGCAAGCAGACCGTGAGGGCGAGCAAATTCTCCTACAGCACCTGCATTTGGGACCCCCGTTTGAAGGAGGAGGCGCGGGACAGGGAGTTCGCGTACTTGAACTACACAGGCGTGAAGGCCCGGCCGGCGGCGGCGCAAGCGGCCAAAGTGGAAAAGCTGGCGGCGGGTTTCTATCACCTGGGCGGCGGGACGGTGGATGCGGCGGGAAGGCTCTATTTTGTCGATGCGAAGTGGCGCCGGATCTACCGGTGGTCTCCGGAGACGAGAGAGTTGCGGATCATCAGGGACCAGCCGCTGGATCCGGTGAACCTGGTGTTTGACAAGTCGGGGAATCTTCTGGTGGTGTCGTCGAACGGCCCGGGGATGGCGGTGTACGCGATCAAGCCGGAGGGACCGGAGGAGGAGGTTCATGTGTTGCAGCCGCAGGCGGCGGCGGAGCGGCCCCGGCTGGCGGCGGTGCTGCCGCCGAGTTACTGGGTGAACGTCGATTTCACGAACACGCTGTCAGAGAAGACCTATGAATACGTGTCGGTCGAGGACCGGTTCTTCGAGCTGATGAAGCGGCGCAAGACGCATCACTATGTCTCCCCGGACGGGTCCACATATATTCCGTCGGATGAGGTGTATGTCCAGGGACCGTGGCATCTCGGCTACAAATGGGCGCACATCCTGCAAACCTTCGGGCTGGCAAAGGCCGCGCCGGGCGAGACGTTTTATGTCACCAACGAGGCGGAGCAGAAGACCTACAGCGGCGTGGTCAAGGCGGACGGGACGCTGGAGGGCTTGAAGCTGTTCGTGCAGCAGGGCGGGGAGAGCGTGGCGCGGGATGCGGCGGGGAATGTGTATCTGGCGGCGGGGGATGTCTTCGTGTACAGCCCGGCGGGGAAGCTGCTGGAAGTGATCCGTCTGCCGGAGAGGCCGCTGTGTCTGGTATTCGGCGGGATGGACGGCAGGACTTTGTTCGTGTTGGCGTCATCGAGCGTGTATGCCGTGAGGAGGTAGCGATGTGCTGCATTGAGGTGAGCCGCAGGGATTTCGTGAGGATCATGCCGGCGGCGATGGCTGCGCCGGCGGGCAAGCCCTGGGCGCCGGACCGCTGGGACCCGCGGAGGGATTTCTACACGAAGGCCAAGCCGCTCACGGTACAGCCCGTGCTGATGTACGCGACTCCGGAGCGCAGAGAGATGGCTTCGTGGAAGTCGTGGGGCGGGGTGCAGACCGAACAGGCGGCGGCAGACGAGGCGGCGCGCATCGCGGCGGAGCTGCGGACGCTGGCTTCCGGGGCGGGATTTGGATTGGAGATACTGCCAGCCGCAAAGGTGAAGGACGCCGAAGCAGCGGCGCGGGCGAAGCAGAGCGCGGCGGATGTGACGGTCATCTACCCGGCGGCGGGTTCGGGGGCGCTGCTGCGGGCGCTGATCCCCGCGGAGCGTGACGCGATCGTGTTCGTCCGGCATCGCTCGGGACCGGTCTATTATTGGTACGAAGCTCTGAGCGTGCGGTACCTGAAGTCGGCGGAGACCCCCCGGTTGACCGTGGAGGATGTGGTTGTCGATGAGGCGCAGGAGCTGCGGTGGCGGCTGCGCGCGTTGTGGGCGGCGAAGAACTGCCGGGGAACGCGGATTGTGGCGTTGGGCGGGGCGCGCGGCAAGTATGCGGCTGAGGCGCCGAAGGTCGCGCGGGAACGTTTCGCGTTCGACATCGCCGAGGTGTTCTACGAAGACTTCGAGAAGCGCATCAGAGGCGCGTTGAAGGATCCCGCGCGGGGAGCGCTGGCGCGCCGCTGGGCGGAACGGTATCTGGCGATGCCGGGCACAGCGCTCGAGACGGAGCGCAAGTTCGTGGAAAACGCCTTCGTGCTCTACGGAGCGTTCATGGACCTGATGGAGGAAACCGGGGCGGCGGCGTTTACCATCGGCAGTTGCATGGGGACCATCATGCCGATGGCGGAAACCACGGCGTGCCTCACGCTGAGCCTGATGAATGACGAGGGGACGCCGGCTTTCTGCGAGTCTGATTTCGTGATCATTCCGGCGGGGCTTCTGCTGAGGCACATCGCCGGCCAGCCGGTCTTTCTGCACAATTCCACGTTCCCGCACAACGCGATGGTGACCTGCGCGCATTGCACCGCGCCACGCAGGATGAACGGCGCGCGGTATGAGCCGGCGAGAATCCTGACGCATTACGAATCGGAGTTCGGGGCGGCGCCCAAGGTCGAGATTCCGGCAGGGCAGGAGGTCACCTTCATTGATCCGGAATACGCGACGGCTCGCTGGGTCGGGATGCGGGGCGTGGTGGAAAGGAATCCGTTCTACGACATTTGCCGGTCGCAGCAGGATGTGCGGATTCTGGGGGACTGGAAGAGACTGCTCAACGAGGCGCGGGATTCGCACTGGGTGATGGCGTACGGCAACTGGCTGCGCGAAACGGCATACGCAGCGCGGCGTTTCGGCTTGACGTTCGAGATGATTTCGGAGTCGTGAGAGGGATGAGGAACAAATCAGCGGGACTGCGGGTGGCGCTGTCATTTGAGGCAAAGTAAGCCAGCCTCAAGCCGCACGGGATGGACGCCTCGGGCGATGCGGCTTCCGGGGTGAAGCGCAGCTTGAGGAAGCCTGAAGCCTATCCGGGCGGGAGGCAGACCAGCCATCCATCGGGAAAAAAGGTGATATAGGTCGGAGTATTAAGATCTTGAGCGGACTCGGACGATTATACTGGGTGAAACCGCTGCGGCAAGCCGATGGAAGCGACCCGAGAACATAAGATCCGCGTCTTGTATGAACGCGTGCTGTCATTGCCCGCCGAGAGCCGGGAAGCTTTTCTTTGGCAGACTTGTCCGGACGATCCGATGTTGATCCAGGACGTGCTGAAGCTGCTGAGGACGACAGCGCCGGAACTGCCGCAACCTGTTGATTCATCGTCGGTTCCTACGACGCCGGCCGTGCCGGAGGCAACGCGCGGCGCGGGCTGGATCGGTCCCTACAGGGTGGAGAGGCTGCTGGGGCGGGGCGGGATGGGCGAAGTCTGGCAGGCGGTCCGGGACGACGGCACATTCCGCAAAGTCGTGGCGATCAAGATCATGACCACGCCGCTGGAGGGCGAGGGTCAGTTTCTGCAACGCTTCCGGCAGGAGCGGCAGATGCTGGCGAATCTGGATCACCCGGGAATTTCCAGGATCCTGGACGGCGGGGAACTGAGCGACGGCCGGCCGTATATGGTGATGGACTTCATCGACGGTCTGCCGCTGGACCGCCATTGCGATGAACGGCGTTTGTCGATTGAAGACCGGGTGCGGCTGGTGATTCAGGTTTGCGAAGCGGTCGATTATTTGCACAAGTCCGGGATCATCCATCGGGACTTGAAGCCCGGCAATGTGCTGGTCACGCCGAACGGAACGGTGAAGCTGTTGGACTTTGGAATCGCCCGGGTGAGCAGCGTGGCGGTGGCGGACCCGTTGATGACGGCGCCCCAGCACAGGCTGCTGACGCCCGGTTACGCGAGCCCGGAACAGATGGCGGGCGAGACGTGCACTCCGCGTTCCGACATTTACTCGCTCGGGGCTGTGCTCTACAGGCTGCTGACGCAGCAGACCCCCTCGCTTTCGGCGCCGACAGCGCCGAGCGGGATGATTTCGGCGACCGAGATGGGGCAGGCAAAGACAGCCAGGAAGCTGCCTTCGCACATGCTTGGGGACCTGGACGGTATCGCGATGAAGGCGCTGGAGCACAACCCGGCGCACCGCTACGCGACGGCTCTCGAGTTGGCGGAGGACCTGAAGCGGTTCCTCGAGGGACGGCCGGTGACGGCGCGGGCGGCGCCTGCCGGGGAGCGGATCATGCGGTTCGCGCGCCGGCGGAGCGGGGTTTTGGCCGTTGCCGCGGTTGTGCTGGCTCTGGCCGTTTTCGGCGGCGTGCAAACCTACAGGTACCTGCGGGCGCAGGATTTCGCTGAAGCGGAAAGACGGCAATTGGCGGCGTTGCTGGAACGTCTGCCGGCGGCGCCCGCCTCGGCGTCGATGACGGCTTCGGAGTCCGACAAGCTGCTGGCCGAAGTCAAGCAGTTGAGGCTGGGCCTGGAATCGATGGCGCAAGCAACGTCCGCTACGGCTTCGGAGAGCGAGAGGAGGGGCGCCGCGACCAGGCAGGTCGTGGATTTTCTGGACAGGACGGCTCCCGCGGCTTTGAAGTCTCCGGCGCTGGCGGCCGAAATTGGGCGGACGTATCAGGCAGCGGCCGATTTGAAGTCCAGGAGCGCGGCGGGCGCCAAGCCTGAAGTGTTGGATTTGTATTCGAAGGCCAGCTACCTGTTGAGGACGGGGCAATCGAGTGGTGTCCGGGACGCGGATGTGAGCGGGCGCATCATCGCGGTGGCCAAGCGCGTGATGGAGATGGGAGGCAATCCGGCTGTGCTCGACTACTCGCTGCGGGAGAAGTGGACAGCGGCCCCGGCGTCTCAGGCGGCCGAGGCGGAAAGCGAAGCCCAGCCGGCGCAGCCTGTTCCTTCCACTTCGCCGCCGGCACGACCGCGCGGGGGCTCCGCCCCGGAGACCCGGCCGGCTTTGGTGGAGAAAGCGGCAACGGCGCCGCCGCCTGCTTCGCAGCAGACGCCCCCACCTTCGGCGGCGCCGCCACAGGCTCCGCCGGCAGCCAGAGCGCCCGCGGGGTGGCAGGAGCGGTTGACTAACATCTCCATCAAGGTTTCTACCGCCGCTCAGGCTTTCGAGCAGAAAAGGCAGGAGTTGGCGGCCAGCGGATTGACGCCGAGCGCGGATCTTGTTTCTTCAAGCCAGCAGATGCAAACTTGTCTCGAGGCGGCACGAAGTTATGCGAGGTCCGGAGACTGGGAAGGGGCGCAGGACTATCTGACTCGGGCGGATGGATTTGCGACGCGTTTGATGAGGGCTCTTGGGCGCTAGACGCCCGTGGCGATGGGATACGCAGGGACAAATTTCCGAAGCTCTTGAAGAATTCGCTATCTGTTTATGGAGGAAGATGATGAGGAGAATTCAACAGACCGGGTTGGCCGCTAGTCAAAGAGGACTGGCGGTGGTGGCTATAGCGCTGGCGATGGTGAGCCCGGCGGCGGGGCAGGCGGCGAAAGCTCCGGCCACGACGCCGCAGGCAGCGCCCGCAAAAGCGCCGGCGCCGGCGGCTGCCAAGCCGGCAGCCGCGAAACCGGCGTCGCCTGCTGCCGCCC
>JACADU010000135.1 GCA_013388415.1 Bryobacteraceae bacterium | reverse complement strand
GTTCAGTGATACCCTTCCGGCCTCGCCGGGCGTCAGGGTCTTCATGCGGCCGCCTGTTCCCCGGCAGATGGAGTGGGAGTCCCGGCCTGAACCTGCTGCCGGCGCTGAGACGATCTGGCTTAAAGCGAGACTGACGAAAGAGGGAGTTCTCTCCTCCATCTCCCCAAGTGAAAAGAAGGACCAGCAGACGGTCGCGACCATAGCCAAAAGCCTCGAGCAATGGTTGTTCTCCCCTGCAGTGAGGAATGGTGTTGTCGTAGAGGCAGACGTGCTCATTGAACTGACGCTCAAGAGAAGCCATTAGAAGGGGAGGCGCTTGGTTTTCATCTATGATCAAGAGAAGGATCACCTCTGAAGGAGTCTCTGTGAAGCCAGAAGGTCTTTGGGCTGTCATCCTGACAGCGCTCATGATGAACCCGCACATGCTCTTTTCGCAGGTCGTTCAACAGCAAACACAGCGCCCGGTAGCTGGAGCGCCGGCGGGGCAGGCTCGACCGGCAGTCCAGCCAGCTCAAGTGCCTCAACTGGCCGAACCGCTCCGCCCGAACTACGTCCTTGGGCCTGGAGATGTCATCCAGATCAGGGGGCTTGGCGAGGAGATCGGCGACAGGACCTTTCGGATAGAAGACAAGGGGGAGATCGACCTTCCCGTCATTGGCATTGTCCGCGTGGCCGGTTTGACGGTGGAGCAGTTTCAGACAGAATTGAACACGCGGATGAGCGCGTTTTATGTCAACCCAAGAGTTATCGTGACGCTTGTTCAATTCCGCAGCGAACCGGTCTTCTTTGTGGGCGCCTTTAATGCGCCTGGAATCTACCCCTTGCAGGGGCGGCGCACCCTGGTGGAGATGCTGACCTTGGTGGGAGGGCTGGCTCCTAATGCCAGCCGCCGAATCCGCTTGACAAGACGGAAGGAGATTGGGCCCATTAACCTGCCCAACGCAGTCGAAGATTCGTCAGGCAAGGGGATGACGATTGAGATTCCATTCAATGTGTTGTCCCGTGACATCAATCCGCCGGAAGACCTCGTGCTGATGCCCTATGACGTCGTCTCGGTTGAAAAGGCGGAACTTGTGTATTTGACTGGGGAAGTCACCCGGCCAGGCGGCTATGAACTAGGCGAAAAAGAATCTGTCAGCGCCGTCGAGATGCTGAGCTTGGCGGGCGGGGCAACCCCTAACGCGGATTTGAGGAAAGCCAGAATCCTCCGTCCAATATCCAACACGGGGCGGCGAGCGGAAATCCCCGTCAACCTGAAGGACAAACTGGAAGGGGCGGGAAGCGAAATCCCCCTGATGGGCGGGGACGTTCTCTATTTGCCCCGGAACTCGGCCGCTGAACGCTGGAATCGGGTGCTGCTCATTGCGGTTCCTGCCGCGACAGCAGTCTTGGTTGGAGTCCTCGTCGCTGGCAACCAGAACTAATCCAAAGCCGCTGGTGTTCTCGAACTCTACCGGAGCGCAACGGTTGCGCTGTTTGAGTTACCGGCAGGGCTTGAGATCACAACGCTTGCCGATTCGAGCGCCAGCGTCGGTGGAACTGCCTCCGTGCCGCGATCTGACGTCGCGAGCTGGAACTGGACGTCCAGAGTGAACTGACCGCCGAAGGCCTGGGAGGCCGGCGAATTGAACCACACCGAAGACGGGCCGGTCAGGTCCAGCGAAAACTGGAGGTTCGGAACGTTGAAGCCGGGCGCCGCGGTGAATCGCACTTCCATCTTGCCGAGCGTCCTTGTCGTTGAAACGCCAAGCACGCGCAGCGTGAGTGTTGTGGACCCGCGCTCGGCCACCTGCAAGCCGAGGATCTTTGGCGCGGACTCAGGCATGGAAAACCGTAGCACCGATGGGCTCTCCGGCGTCAGACTTAGGCCGGCGGCAGTCGTGAAAGCCGGAACGATCGTAAAGGTGCTTGCCACGCTGCCGGTCTGAAGTTGAATCTCGGAACTGGCATTCGGGAAAACGGCGCGAGTCGAGTTTGCCGGAATCGTAAAGTTGACAGTCCGTCCCCCCGTGCTGAATTGGACGGAGGGATCGACCGAGTAAGCAGAGGAAACCAGCAGATTCAGCGTTCCATTCACCGGAATCGGGTATGGTTGGCCCAACGTCAACGAAATGGCGGGTTGCTCCAGTGGAGCCGCTTGTGAAGGGCCGCTGATCGTGTAATTCGACAATGGAACAGGCGGCTCGCCGGACCCTGTGAGGGTAAACGACGCCGAGTCGACCCGGAGAGTTCCGGACGCAAGCGATGATGCGTTGGGCAGGAATTGAATCCTGAATGAGACGGAGGACTGAGGCTGGAGTACGAACGGCAGCGGCGGGAGGTCCGAAGTCTTGAAGACATCGGATCCGGCGGCAACGCCGACCGCATTCAGGACCGTTTCGGCATTGCCCGAGTTCGAGATCACAAACTCGGCGGAGGACGACTGGCCAACGGCCGCTGCCGGCAGGGCGACCAGACCGAGCGGTTCGACGGCGGTCGAGACTGAACTGGGGAGTGGCCGGTAGGAGAAAGACAGGAGCGGCCCCAAGCCCTCGCCCGAGAGGTTAAATACATCATTGCCAATGCGAACGGCTCCCGTCGATTGTCCAGGAGCCGTGGGGCTGAAGACCACGGAAACGGAGCCCGATGCGCCAGGAGCCAGGGTCAAGGGCAGGAATGGGGCATCGGCGAGAGAAAAGGGAGCGCCCGTCGTGGTCAGGACAGCCGACGTGAAGTCGACGCTCGAGGCGTTGGTGAATCGAATCTGCAGTTTGGAGGATTGCCCGATCGAGGTCTGAGGGAAGGGGATTGTCTCGCCGGGCTGAATCGCTGTTCCTGTCGAGCCAGGAGGGACGATCTCGTAGGACAGCGAGGAGGAGATTCCTCGGCCAGTGAGGCGGTAGGTATGACCCACGCCCCCTTCGTAGTTGATCCGCAAGGTTCCCGAATCTCCGCCTGTGCGTCGTGGGAGATACAGGATCTGGAAGATCAAATTATTAGCAGGCGCGAGCGCAACCGGCACAGCCGGAAGATTAACCAGAGAAAAGGCTTCACCCGAGATGGTGATGGACAGAATTGCGCCTGTTCCAGCGCCGCGATTCAGGATTCCTATTGCGGCTGGAGTAGGAGTATTTATGACTGTATCCGGAAACGCTAACTGCCCATCAGGCGGCAAGACGATCGTGTTTCCAGTGACGCCGATGACATACTGCAACGAGTAAACGGGAACCCCCCCGGACAGAGCGAGTGTCAGGCGGCCCCTGGTCGGCTGGCCTGGAGGCGTTTCTGGGGTAGCCGGAGGCGGCGCCGCCTCGGTGAAGGCGACCTCAATTTGGGCGAGTGCCTGCGCGGATCCTGAAGGTGTGAAGGCGATGTCGACAGTGGTTGTCTGGTTCGGGCGCAGCGAAGGAGCCTGGATACCGCTGGGCGAGGAAAAATCAGGGGAGCCGAGGAATGTCGCGCCCTCCGGGAAGGTCACCGAGGTATTGCCGACATAGGTGATCAGAAGCTGGATTGTCCTTGCCGTGCCCGGGGCTGGCGAACTGACGCTGAGCGTCGACCCGTTCGGCACCTGGATGACGTTCGAGCCTTGCTGGACGCGCAGAAGAAACTGGCTTTGGGCGAGGCAGATGCCCGACGCGAGGAGCGAGAAGAGCAAGAGACGCCGCATAATCATGCTCATTGCTGGTCACTCCCGGGAACGAAATAGACCCGAGGCGTATCGGATCCGCACAGAACGAGCAGCGGCTGATTCTGATCGAGCCGATCACCAGCCTGCCAGAGCAAGCTTCCGGCGAGCCGCTCCAATTTGGTCGGCGCAGTTGCCAGTCTTATTTCAGCGGTGACAGCGCCAGTATCGCGGTTGAGCCTGTAGAGGAGTGCTGTCTCTCGATCCGCGATCCAGAGGTCGGTCTTTGAAGATGAGATCGCACTGACCGCACGGAACCTGTCCGAGTCCGAAGCAACCAACTTCAACGAGATGTTCTCCTTCTGATCCGTTCTGACTTCGAAGATCTGTCCGTCAGAGGCCTTGACGGCCCAAGCGGCGCCGTGCGGTTCGAGCAAATACCGGAGATCTTGGTCCGGCTCGATCAGCCGGTGGACGATGCCCGCTTCGTCCATCCGGAACAAGCCTGTGTCCGCCGCTATCACTGTCTCCCGCCCAAACCACGCAAAATCGAACGTGGCGCCGGCGAGCTCGCCAACCGGCAGTTCAGGCCCGATCACTTCAGCTCCACGCAAACCGCGCGATGCGAAGGTCCGGAAGCACGCGCACTCGGGTTCATATATCCGAACCGCCGACGAATCCGCATTCCACCTGGCGATGGACCGAGGAGTGCAATTCTGCGCGAGCGAAATGGATGAGATCTCCTCCCTGTCCAGGCTGTCCACCCAGAGCAACTCTCCCATCGTCGTCAGGGCAACCGCTTTCTTGCCGTCCGGAGCAGTGATGGACCAGTCGAGTTGCTCAATGACCGGCCTGGACAGTTGGGCTGCGCCAGGCAACCCGACGATCCTGCGAAGCGCCTTCGTCGGCGGATCGTAGACCGTGCCGCTGATGGGGCCAAACCAGCCATGCGATTGGGCGAAGCACAAACTGTCGGCAGCCGCAGTGGCCACCAGGAGAGAAATGTGTTTCCACCTCATGGTTATCGTGGACCTCCGATGGTTATCGCGCCGGGCGTCAGGCTGATCGTCGGAATCGAGGAGTCGGTTGCCGCCTTGTATCCGAAATAGCCGCCGGCGCCCGCCCCAGCGCCGATCACCGCCCACCATACCCAGTTCTTGTACCAGGGCCGGGAGGCGGGCTTGTTCTCCACCGTCGCCGCGCTGCTGCTGTTCGTCTGCCGGATCGACTCGGTTGCCGTTTCGTTTTCGAATCGGGCGGTGACGCGGATCACAAAACTTCCTGGCAGGGTGTTGGGAGTAAAGACCGACACGGCTTGTCCGCGTGAGTCCGTGCGTGTAGTGAAAGAACTCTGTTGAGTGTCGAACACGCCGCCCGGTCCGCTTGCAGGAGCCTCAAAGGTGACGGTGGCGCCTTCAATTGGCGCGCCAAACGAGTCGAAAACCTGCACTGCCGGACTGACCGCAGTGCGGGAGGCCAGACTGTTGACGGCGTCCTGCCCGTCGAGGACCAGGATGCGAATCCCTCTTTGAGAACTGCGCCGCTGAAGGCCCTGACCTGGCTGCGCCTGTTGCTGTGCCATCGCCATCTGCGGTGTGCTGAGCGAGATAGCAAGCAACAGACCCAATGCGTCACTCGGTCTCATAGCGCGCGTCCTCCTGCCGGACTGCCAGTCAGTCATGCTGCGAGGGGAGTAACTGCCAATGGTTGCTCCTCCTTCGAAGCCATTGTATGTCAGCCTCGAGGGGCAACGCTGCATTGGCAGAGCATCGACAACTCCATCGTTGAACTTGCCGCGACTGTTCCCGTTCACTACGTCATCGCGGACGGAGTGGAAGCGATGGAAAGCAACGGACCGCTGCACGGCCCAGCACGCCATCTTGGGTGCCTCGTATTCGCCAACGATCCGGATGCTGCCGATTCAGCCTGCTGCTCCTTGATGGATATTGATCCCCGCTGTACCCGGCACCTCGCCAAGGCTTCATCGCTTGGCAACCTGGACCCGAGCCGTTGGGAACTTCTGGGGGATCCCATCGCAAGCATGCGTCAGACGTTTCGGCCACCACCGATGATGACGTTCTCGCGCGTCAACGCTACCGGTACGTTTGGTTGTCTGCATCCGGCGAGTTGACCAGCAGCCCTTTGCTTGGATTGCATGCAGCAATACGCCACCTCCATTCGGCCGGGCAGCCATTCGCGTTTGCGGCGCAATTGGGATCGCTGCCCATCGAGAGTCTGATTAGCGGACAGGAACAGGCAGGGCACCGAAGCACTACATAGGCCTTCCTGAGTCCCTGTCCAGAAGCGCTGGGCGGCAAGCCGGTATCCATAGAAGTTGCCGGTGGAGCGGTATGCTGTGACACTGTGGGCCGAGAGCGCGGACACGCCGCCAGGCTGAGGTTGGTTACCTGAGTTGTTTTTCCCTTGCACTTCGACAACAAGGCCCTTATGATTGCTTATGTAGAAGTGAAAGGGGAAGGACTCTCATGGCTTCAGAGAGACTCGAATTGCCGCAAGGAACCCTTGAGTTACTCATTCTTCAGACACTCGAACTCGAACCCCAACACGGATGGGGCATTTCGGAACGCCTCAACCAGCGTTCGCATGGGGCGTTGCAAGTTCAGCAGGGATCGCTCTATCCGGCACTGCACAGGATGGAACGGCGAGGCTTGATCAGTCCGGATTGGCGCGTTTCGGAGAACGGCCGAAAGGCCAAATACTACAAGCTCACCGCTCGCGGCCGGAAGGAACTTCGGCAGCAGTCCGATGCCTGGCAGAAGCTCACTCAAGCCGTCACGCTCCTCCTGACTCCTGAGGTGCGCTGACAATGCTCCGGGAGATCCTGTACCGGCTCCGCGCCCTCACCCGCAGGGATGACCTGGACCGTGAGCTTGAAGAAGAGTTGCAGTACCATCTCGCACGGGAAGCGGAGAAACTGGCGAACTCCTCCGATCAAGTTCCGGACTCCATGCGCACGGCAAGGCTCTCCTTCGGCCCCATGGAGTCGGTGAAGGAACAATGCCGTGAGGCGCGAGGAACATCACTAATTGAATCGTTTCTTGCCGACCTGCGTTATGGGATTCGTGGCTTGAAAAAGAGTCCGGTATTCACGCTGGTGGCCATCGCTTCGCTGGCTGTGGGCATTGGCGCAAACTCGACTGCGTTCAGCCTGTTGGACCGCGTCGTGTTTCGGCCCTTGCCAGTGGAACGGCCCCACGAATTGGTGATCCTCAGCTTGGCGCAAGGTGGCGCGACGAGCGGTTTTACCTACCCCTTCTTTCGGGAAATGCAGTCCAGGCAAACGGTCCTCTCGGGTGTATTGGCCAGTGCCGACTACCCGGTGAAGAACCTGATCGTTCGCGGAGGGGGCGATCCGGAGGCCGCATTTACCCGGCTGGTCAGCGGCAACTACTTTGAAGTGCTGGGCATCCGCGCTGCCATCGGACGGGTTCTCAATTCCGCCGACGACCGTTTGGGTACTGCTGGCGCCGCGGTCATCAGCGACCGCTTTTGGGAGCGGCGCTTTCAACGAAGTCCCGCAGTGCTCGGCACGGCTGTGACTCTCAACAAGGCACAAGTCACCATCGTTGGGGTTGCTCCGCCGGAGTTTTTCGGAGAGAAGCCTGGCTCGATCCCGGATGTCTGGGTGCCGCTGGCCCTGCAGCCGCAGGTGATGCCCTCCGATCTGCTGTCCGCGCGGTTCATGACCTGGCTCACCGTGATGGGGCGGCTCAAGCCGGGAGTGCCCCCCGCCGCCGCTTCTGCCTCGCTCACTTCGATTGCCGCGGAGATTGGCGCGAACACGATTCTGCGCAAGGATGCCGGACCGTTGACCATCGGCCTCACAACCGGCGCGCGCGGACTGGAAGACCTCCGGCGTGAATTTGGCAAACCTCTGGCGCTGCTGATGGCGATGGCCGGGATGGTGTTGACCATCGTCTGTTTCAACCTGGCCATGCTACTGCTCGCCCGAGGCGCTGCGCGCGTGCATGAGATGGGCATCCGGCTCGCCTTGGGAGCTGTCAGGGTACGGCTCGTTCGGCAGATGCTCGTCGAAAGCGCCTTGCTGTCCATTGCCGGTGGAGTCTTTGGTGTGGCGCTCGCGCTCTTGGGTGGGGATGCTCTCCTGCGGCTTGCTGGAGGTGAGCGCGAGACTTCGATGGCCATGGTCCTCGACGGCAACATGATGGTCTTCACGGCCGCAGTGACCATCAGCGCTACTTTCCTGTTTGGACTCGCGCCCGCCCTGATCGTTTCCGCCGGGGCCAGCCCCACGCGCAGCTTCGGCCGTCAAGGCAGGGACTTGACGGCGCCTCGCAGCCTCGTCTACGGAGCGCAGTCGCTCATGGTGCTGCAAGTCGCCGTTTCCCTCGTCGTCGTCTGTGGTGCGGCGCTGCTGACCCGGTCCCTGACGCGGCTTCGTCAACAGGACTTCGGAATCCGCCCAACGGGTGTGATCTTGGTGAAGCTCCCGATGGAACTCACTCCAGCGGCGAGGAAGGCACAGGAACTCATTCGCGGCGAGGTGATCGAGCGAATCCGCGCCATGCCGGGAGTCGATAGCGCCGCCGTGAGTTGCTGCGGTCCATTTGACGATACGGCGCATCCCTCAAAGGCGGCAGCAGAGTCATCAGTCGCTGGCGGTCCCGCCGAAGTCCTCGTGGTGCACGCCTCCGAAGACTATGTGGAGACCATAGGGTTGCGCGTCTTGCACGGAAGGTCCTTCACCCGGGAGGATCGAAAAGAAGCGCCTCCTGTTGCCTTGTTGACCGAGCACGCCGCCACTCAACTCTTTGGCCGCGAGCCAGCTCTTGGCCGGCGGATCTCGTTTGGGAACTCCTTTGACTCAACGAAGGCGATGGAAGTCGTCGGCGTTTTGAAGAACGCCCGGTTCGGGGGCCCGCGGGATGAATTCCGTTCGCTGATCCTCGTCCCCATGGCGCAACAACCCTCCCCTGTTACGAGCATCTCGGTTCGAGCCAGTGTTGAGCGGGATCTCCGCCATGAAGTCCGCAGTATCCTGCAGCAAGCCATCCCCCGCCTAGGATTGGGCGAAGTTACGTCTTACTCTGAAGTGATTGAGAAGAAGCTCCACGGTGAGCGGCTTCTGTCCCTAGTTTCTGTTTTCTTCGCGGTGCAGGTGCTCTTCCTTGCGGCTGCTGGTTTGTTCGGCTTGGTCTGGTTTTTCGCGGCAAACCGCGAACGCGAATTGGGTGTCCGTGCCGCGATGGGCGCCAGCCCCGGGGATCTGAGGCAGTGCCTCTTGCGGCGATCAGTTTTTCTCCTCCTGCTCGGAGCCATAATCGGAGGAGCGGGATCGATGGGCCTGACCAAAGCGATTCGGAGCTTGCTGTTCGGTGTGACCAGCTACGATCCCTTCGCCTTTGTCGTGGCAGTCTGCGTGCTAATTCTCATCGGACTCTCGGCGGCCTTTGTGCCTGCATGGCGCGCAGGCCGCGCTGACCCTCTCAGGGCGCTTCGCGCTGAATAGAGTCGAGACTTTCAATCGAATTCTCTAGGCGGTAGGGAGGTTTCACGGAAACCGAATCTGAATATACTACTTGTGCTTGGATCGGGAAGGACTACTCAAGGAGCCCATGCACGCTCGGCGCCTTGACGGCGAGGCACTGATCCCGAAACCCGTTCAGCACGAGCCATTCCCTTTGTGCCGGCAGTTTCTGGTACAGGATGCGGTCTGGATGATCCCTCAGGAACGCCTCGAAAGACGACTCGGCAATCCCGCCCTTGAACCGGCGCAGGATCCCTTCCTTCAGCAGCCGCTGAACAGTCGTTCGTGATCTTCCGATGTCTTGCGCCACCTGTGCCACTGTGAGCGGCTGGCGATCCAGGTCGCGATCCGCTTTGCGCTCGCGCCATCGGTGCTTGCGCACCGCCGCTCCACTCCGCCCATTCAGGTTGAGGATCTGTTGGATCTGCTCCATCTCGCCGCTCGCCCAGCGAGGCTTGCACCGCCACGACCACTGCTCCCGCGGAAGCGTACGGCGCAGGAACTCCTTCACCGCCTCTTCCGTTCGGCCGAGTTCTGCCGCCAGCTCACTCAACGGACGTCACGTGAGAGCCGCAGTTCTCGCCCATTGAACAGCGACTTTCGCATCCGAGGTTGTCCAATTCCTCGCGGGTGAAGGTGGTGTGTCGGCTGACGGCGCCTGTCGATTGCCGTAAGGCACGGTTTTAGACGGCGTGACAGTGAACGCCAGGCCGCCGCCGTTTACAGGGAAGTTCGTTTCCGCAGGTGAGACATGCATACTCGCTCGTGACCTGCGGAGATTCTAGGGGCGGTTCGGGGCGATTTAAACAGTCGCGACCTCGTGTTGCCCCATCATTCGACCCCTCTTGGAGACGAGGAGGTCAAAATTCCCCCTTGAGAATTTCAATCCCCCCTGAAGAGCATCGTTTCAGCGGCGAATTGCCTGCGTAGCCCCTGCTCCCGGCTGGTTCATCGGCTTTTGACTTGGTCCCGATTTGGCCTGATAACAACCTCGTCGACTCTTCGACATGGAACGCTTAGTGACGACCCCAACCTCCCCCACTGTCTCGATTCGGCTCTTCACCATCAAGGAAGCCGCCGAAGTCCTGAAGATTCCGGCCAGTTGGCTCTACGAGCGAACCAGGCGCAATGTCATCCCCTGCCATCGACTAGGCAAGTACCTTCGATTCACTGAAGATGATCTGGCCAAGATCATCGCCGCGCAGCCTGACCGGGCCACATCGCCCCAATGAGATTCTCAAATGGCCCGACAGAGAGGCGCCATCGTGAGGCGCTACAAAGGGTACTCGATCAAGTACCGCACTCCTGAAGGGAAGCAGAAGTGGGAGAGCGGCTTCGACACCAAAGCCAAGGCGCAGACCCGGCTGAATGAGTTGCTCCGTGACATCGGCAAAGGCGACTGATCGGGCTCATAGGCGGCGGCGATCATCCCTCGATTACAAAATCTCAACGGGCAGAGAGCCCGCCAGCGGGACCTCGGATCTTAGTACGTAAGTTTTACTTCTGGGACCAAAGTACTTGCGGCGAAGTTGGCTGATGAGGAACGCGAGCCCTCTCAAATCAACAACTTCGAAGATTGGCTTGAATGGCACTCCGGATGCACACCGCCTCAGTGAGGCGGAATTGTGTTTGATTTGCCGCGCCCGGATCGCTTCGCCGTTCATGGAATCGGGCATCTGCTTCGGCTCACCTCAGGGAAAGCGTTCATGACAGCCCGGGAGCACGAAGACGATAGACGGATTGAGTGGTTGCACTCAGATCAATGAACTCCATTGCAGATCGAACACGGACGCTTGGGAAAACAAAACATGAAGAACCTATCATCCATACCCAAATCAACTTGCCCGCATTGCGGCCAGATCTTCGAAGCGGCGGGCTCTCCAGACTGGCTTTCAGCAGAACTGGATAGATCCCACCCGGCACTTTCGCTCCGGGAACAGCAGTTGGTCGATTTGGTCATACAGGCGAAGTCGAACAAAGAGATTGCCTACGAGCTGTCATTAACCGTTGGCAGCGTCAAAGAGTACATGCACCGCGTTTTCCGCAAGGTCGGTGTGAGAAGCCGCACGGAGCTCGCTCTTTGGGGAGTACGGGCGCAAACCCAACCCTCTACTGATCTCCTTGTTTGATTTCCTGTTGAGCACTCGTTCTCCCTCTTGAGGGTAAGTCTGTCATCAAGCTCGGCCCGAACTAACCAGTTCGGGCCGAATGCTTGTTGAGCCTCAATCATTCCGAGCTTCGATCGCCATTGTGACGATGTTGCTCCTGAAGACCCGGTCATTCGAGCCGGTGACGCTGATTTCGACCGGCACGGCATCGCCAACCATCGCATCAGCCGGGACTCTCACTCGGATGCTGAGCGTTGCAGGCTCAGTCTCAGAGTGTGCAATGGACTCAACTTCAGCCTGCCGTCCCCCGATCGAAACCGAGAGCTTTCCGCTTTGGGCCAGGTTGCCGAGGCCGGTCGCGCTGATCTCAACGAGGTCACCGGGCAAGGCCGGATCGCCGGTTTCCCGATAGTCCCTCGGGGCCGCAAGCAAGCTTGATTCGCTCAGACGGATCCTGCCCTGGCTCTCCTCCTGCCCATAGGCCGGAAGTATGGCTGGGCTGGCTTCTTGCTGGATAGCGGTGACGGCGGCAGACCGGCCGTGCCTGGTTTCAACATCAATTGACAACTGTTCGCCAGGAGCGAGGTCCGGACAGATGAAATCGATACGGTCTGGACTCGCAGCGAGGAGTTGAACCGGCGAGCCGTTTACTTTGACGATAGCCCCGCCCAACTGCGTAGCCCTGCCCCTGGGATCCGCTGCGGCGGTTTTTTCAGCGGTCAGCCAAGTTCCGCGGAGCGTAGCGATGGCACGTGGGCTGCAAGCGGCCAAGCTGGATGAGTCGAGAACAGGCAGAGGTTGGGCCACTGTGGCGAAGACGGACTTCGAAGACGACTGGTTGGCCGAATTCACTGCTTCAAAGGCCAGCTCGTGCCGCCCTTCCTGGCCGGCCGCCGGCGTCCACTCAAAGCTGCCCGATTCGGGGTTGAAAGCGGCGCCTTCAGGGAGCTTGGAAGCGCCACTGCGAACCGGCAGTCCCAGGGGATCAGCGGCTGCAACAGTGAAGCGCGCGGTATCGCCAGGTCTCATGATCGTCGTCTCAGGCGCTTCGAGCGACGGTGTGCCCGCGGCGAGGACTGAGATGGCAGTCTCGGAGCGGAACTCGCCGTCACTTGCCGAGATCTTGAGGACCGGATCAGATGCGGAGTCCAGGATGGTCCCAACGAAGAATGCAGTCGACTGTCCCGGGCGCATGCGGATCCTCGATGGAAGGAGCACGTCGCTCGACGGGGTATCGATCGAGAATCTCCGTTCTTCACCTCCGGCGGGTCCGCGAAGAGCCACTGCGCAGCGGAAGGATTCGCCCGCACGGACGATGGCAGGCGAACATGAGAGAGAAGGCTCTCTTGATGCATCGGGGGCTTGCCGGGAGACCGATTCGCGGACGCTGGGCGCAGCCAACTGACTGACCTCACTCTCCTCGCTGGCAAGGGAGACGTTTGTGGACGTGAGCGTCGGCGCCGTGTTGAAGACGACGTCAATCCAGTAGTTGCTGCCTCGCCCATTGCGAAACGGGAATCCCGACTTGTTGTACTTGAATACTCCGTTTGCGCCCGCCTCTCCGTCCATCAAGGCACGCAGCGGCCCGCTGTCGACGCCGCTCGAGGTGAAGTAGGATTTGTCCTCTGAGTAGGACCCGGCCGGCGCGTAATAGGAAACCACGTAGACCGTATTGGCCGCCACCGCGACAGGTTGGGCGAAGTTCGCTTGTTGCCAGCCGGAACTCGTTTCGTTCTCAAACTTAACCGTTGCGAGCTTATTTCCGTTTTTTGTCCAGAGACTGGCAGTGTGAGTCCCGGTGTTCTTGGGTCCCTTGTAAAAGCGGACACCCAGGATGTAGCCCGCGACCTTGGGTTTGAATTTCAGACCGAGTTCGGTCGCTTCGCTACCCAAGGACGTGACAACCGCGGGGGTCTTTTGCGCCGGCCAGACCGAGCAAGGGCATGTGACCCCACTGGAACTCGCGGAAAGCTGGAGCGAGGCGGTCGCCGACTGGCCGTTCAAGGTTGCCGTTACGACAACAGTCGCTGTCGATGTGATTGTCCCTGCCGTGGCGGCGAATGTGGCGCTCGATGAGCCCGCGGCCACCGTGGCCGAGGCCGGGACTGACAGCACCGAGCTGTTGTCCGACACAGTCACTGTCACGCCGCCCGTGGGGGCCGCCCCACTGAGGGTGACTGTGCAGGTGCTGCTGGCTCCGGAGGAAAGCGTGGTTGGCGCGCAGGCGAGCGTGGAGACTGATAGCGGCACTGTCAGAGCGATGGAGGCAGTCTGGGAGCTGCCGTTCAGCGTCGCGGTGACGACGGCGGTGGAGGCGGTGGTAATGGCGCCAGC
>JACADU010000021.1 GCA_013388415.1 Bryobacteraceae bacterium | reverse complement strand
GCCGCCCGGAGGAGCGGCCGCGTGGGTGGCGGGCAATTCGCAGCGAGACAAGCGACGCGAGCAGGCTCGCCGGTGAGCCGGATGAGGCTCGACCCTCCAGACGCGGCATCTGGCTGAACAGGACCGTTCGGAATTCGCAGCAAGGGCTGCGCCTTGGAAGAGCCGCACGGGGAACCTGTTGATGGCCGCCTGCTCCTCGCGATCGTGATCAGCCTTGAAAAACCAGGGTATGGGCCTGCTTGCTCCGCCGCTGATGGCCCGCCACGCGCGCTGGCAGCGAAGTAGAACGCTCCCGGCCCAGGGTCCTGCGCGCTGAAGGCCGCCCACTCACTACACTGGTATCTTCAGCGGCCTATGTTGAAACTCAGCGGCATCTTTCCTCCCATCGCCACCCCCTTCAACCACGAGGGCGACATCTACCCGGCCAAGGTCCAGCACAACCTCGAAAAGTGGAACCGCACGGCGCTGGCAGGCTACGTCGTCTGCGGCTCCACCGGCGAGAGCGTCTACCTCACGGTCGAAGAGAAACTGCGGATGTTCGAACTCGCCGCCCTGCACGCAGCGCCGGAAAAACTCCTGTTGGCGGGCACGGGCGTTGAAAGCGTCCGCGAGACTGTGATGCTGACCAACCGCGCGGCGGAGATGGGCTACAAAGCAGCCATGGTGCGCACCCCGCACTACTACAAGAACCTGCTGGACAACGGTCCGGCGCAGGCGCTCTACTTCCGCGCTGCCGCGGATGCCTCAAAGATCCCTCTGATGATTTACAATTGGCCACAGGCCACCGGAGTCGACATCCCGGCCGACACGGTGGCTGCTTTGAGCGAGCACCCCAACATCATCGCCATCAAGGAGAGTTCTGGCAACCTCGAAAAAGTGCTGGCCATGCTCCGGACTGTGAAACCGGGATTCCAGGTGCTCGTCGGCTCTGCTCCGACTCTCGCGCCCTCCCTTCAGGTGGGCGCCGTAGGCGCGGTTCTGGCCTATGCCAACGCCGCTCCTTACTCGACAATCGCGATCTACGAAGCTGTGCGCCAGCGCGATTTTGACGCAGCGATGGACTGGCAGAACCGCATCGGACTTGCGGCGGCGCTCGTCACAACCAAGTACGGCATCCCGGGGCTGAAACACGCGATGGACCTCAACGGCTACTACGGCGGACCCGTCCGGCTGCCTCTCTCGCCCCCAAGCCCGCAGGCCAAGGCGGAGATCGAAGCCGCGTTCGCCGATTTGAAGGGCTAGGCAACGCGTGCGCACCGCCGTCTGCACAATCATCTCGAAGAACTACCTCGCGGCCGCGCGGGTCCTGATGGAAGGCTCCGCGCGTCACGAGCCCAACGCTGACCGCATCGTCCTGCTCGTGGACCGCGTGGACGGCTGTTTTGCGCCGGAGCGCGAGAACTTCCGCCTGATTCTCTCCTCCGAACTCGACATCCCCGATTCGCGGTGGTTCCACTTCAAGTACACGATTCTCGAACTCAACACGGCTGTGAAACCCTTCCTGATCGAGCGGCTGATGTCGGAAGGCTACGATGCCGTCGTGTACCTGGATCCCGACATTCAGATCCACTCGCCGATGGAGGAGGTCTGGAGCGCGCTCGAACAGGCCAACGCGGTCCTCACCCCGCACCTCGATCAACCCGTTGAGGACGACAAGCAGCCGGGCGAAATCGACATCCTTCGCACGGGAGCCTACAACCTGGGCTTCATCGGATTACGCCGCTCAGAGGAAACCCTCGGCTTCCTGCGCTGGTGGGGCCGGCGCATGGAACGCTTCTGCGTCGTCGATCTCAACAACGGGCTCTTCGTCGACCAGAAGTGGATGGACCTGCTGCCCGGATTGCTCGAGCCTGTGCGCGTGCTCCGCCACCCGGGCTACAACGTGGCCTACTGGAACATCCACGGCCGGCTCATCGAGCAGAACGCGGGCGGCTATACGGTGAATGGCCGGCCGCTGCGCTTTTTCCACTTTTCCGGCTTCCACCCGCGGCGTCCCGAGCGATTCTCCAAGCACCAGAACCGGTTCGAGCTCGGGGATCTGCCCCACGGGGCGCAGGCTTTGTGCGCCGGTTATGCCTCGGCGCTCCTGGCGGCCGGTTTCGATGATGCCGCCAAGTGGCCTTATGCCTATGGCGTGTTCGCCGGAGGAAAACCCGTGGTCGATACCGGCCGCAGAATCTGGTGGGAATTGCCCGATCTGTGCCGCGCCATCGCCGATCCGTTCAGCGAAGAAGGCGGCAAGCGGATTCGCGAAGCCTGGAACGAAATGATTCCCGATCCTGCCGGACTGTGGTCCGGCTATTCCCGGCTCGGTTGGTGGTTGTTTGAGGCGCGGCCTGAAGTCAGGGCCGTCATGCCGGATCCGTTCGGCAGCGACCGGCTGCGCGTCCTCCACTGGCTGGTGGACGGAATCCGGTTGGAATGGTCCCTGCCCGATGAGTACTTCGCCCCCATCCGCGCGTCACTCAAGATCTTCTCCAAATACCCTGACGGCAAGCTGCCGGAAGACTTGCAGCGCCAGTTGAGCGGCGGCGCGCTGTGGGGGCTTCCCGCCGCGGCGCGAGCGATCCACGGGGCGAGGAACGATCTGAAGAAGATTTTCCCGGATCCCGCGGGCAAGGACCGCGCCTCGTTTCTCCAGTGGCTTCTCACCTTCGGGCGGCTCGAGCACCATCTCTCGCGCGAAGCCGTGCGCACCCTGGAGCGCGAGCGGCGGGACGCTTTGTCCAGGCTTCCCGTCTCCCAGGCTCTGTCCTTCCGGGTGAAGTACGCCGCCATGAGAGCGGCCGTGCTCTGGCGGGCGACGCAGAGGGCGGCCGAACAGAACCGCGCCGCCAGAGGCGCCGAGCCGCAGGCGCTGCTCAAGAGAAAAGCGAACCCCGCCGGAGAACTCCGCGGCGTGAACCTCGTCGGCTATGCCCGCGCCGAAATGGGAGTGGGCGAGTCGGTCCGGGCGGCCGCAAAAGCGCTGCGCGCCGCCGGACTCGAAACCGCCCTGTACGGTGTCGAAGCCCACCCCAAGTACCGCGCCTCCGATCTCAGCGCGGGAAACCTCGCCGCATCGCTCCCTTTCCCTGTTACCGTGCTCTATGTCAACGCCGATCAGACCGCCACGGTGGTGTCGGAACTGGGCGCCCGCCTTGCTGCGACTCGGTACCGCATTGGAGTCTGGGCCTGGGAGTTGGATGTGTTCCCGGAACGTTGGGCCGGCGCGTTCGACCTGCTCGACGAAGTGTGGACGCCTTCCGACTTCTGCCGTTCGGCGGTCGCCGCCGTCTCGCCCAAACCCGTGCTGCGGTTCCCCCACGCCATCGAGCCTCTCCCCCCGGCTTCGTTTTCACGCCAGGCGCTCGGGTTGCCCTAAACCTCATTCACCGCGCTCTACATCTTCGACGCCCTGAGCGTCGTGGCGCGCAAGAATCCACTGGCTGCCGTCGCCGCCTTCCGCAAAGCTTTCGCGCCCGGCGACGATGCCAGCCTTGTCCTCAAAGTCAGCCACGCGGAAGCGGCGCCGGCGGCCATTGCCGAACTCAGGGCGGCCTGCTCTGGGGCGCGGATCACCCTGATCGACCGCGTCATGGACCGCGGCGAGCTGGCTTCCTTAATCCACCACGCCGATGTCATCCTGAGCCTTCACCGCAGCGAGGGATTCGGCTTGACCCTCGCTGAGGCCATGAGCGTGGGCAAAACCGTCATCTGCACCGGCTACTCGGGCAACATGGACTTCACCTTGCCTGGCTCGGCCCTCCTCGTCGACTATTCGCTTGTCCCGGTCGGCGAAGGCAACGAGCCCTATGACGCCGCGGCGGTCTGGGCGGAACCTGACGTCGAGCACGCAGCCGCTCTCTTGCGCCAGGCATGGATGGAACCCGCGATGAGAGCCCGCATCGGCGCGGAAGCAAGGAGCCGCGTCAGGCGCGAGCTGTCGCCGGAGACTGTCGGCGGAATGATGAAACGGAGACTCCAGGCCCTCCACCGCCGTTTCGACAGGGAGCAGTAGCGCGGGCAGCCCCGTTCAGAGAGGCCGATGCGGCGCCAACTGAGGCTGGCGGGCCGGCGTGCTCGGACTGCTATGCTCGACAGTTGCCCCCCGGATCTTGAGCAGATGAGTCGCGATTGGGAAGAAATCGGAAGACAGCCCTCCCCGTCCTGGTATTTGGACCCGGTCGTTGCCGCCCAGAAACGGGACGTCCATCTGGCTCTGATTCGCAAGTGGTGGGCTGCGATGGGCCAGGAATGCGTCCTGAAGACGGACCTGTTCGAGGAAGCCTTCGGGGAGGATTGCATCTTGCCCGCTCTCGCGCCGGGCGCCAGGTTCGTCTGCGGCATCGATACGGCGTCCTCAACGGCGCGCGCCGCCTTTCTGCGCGTTCCCCAAGCCCGAATCGTGGCCTGCGACGCCCGGCGGATGTGCTTCAAACCGGGCGCCTTCCACGTGGTCGTGTCTACCTCCACCCTCGACCACTTCGAGAACAAGGAAGACTTCTCTCTCGCGCTGCGCGAAATCCACGGGCTGCTGCGGCCCGGCGGGCTGCTGATCCTCACGCTTGACAACCCCTCGAACCCGCTCTACTGGCCCCTTCGGTTTCTGAGCCAGACCGGGCTGGC
>JACADU010000248.1 GCA_013388415.1 Bryobacteraceae bacterium | reverse complement strand
GGTGCCAGTCCGGCCAACCGTTGATGGGAAACCGCATGGCGCCCTCACGAATTCACTGCTTCGGGGGATGGTGGGTGCCGCCGACTCTGACCATGATGGCAACATCTCCTACGAGGAGCTTTACCAGTTCGTTCAATTCGAGGTTTCTCGCGACTTCAAGCAGTTCCCACAGCTTCTCCAGCCCGCGACTGGAAAGATGAGCGACCGCCCCGCGTTCGGTCGCCGGTCGACCAGCGTCCAAGCCGATCACCTTGTTGCGCCGAACGTGGTTCAAGTCAAATTGCAGGGTCCGCTGATTCAAGTCCGTGAAAGGCTGGTCCAAGTGCCCAGTGTCCGCCTCTCCGATGCGTTCTATGACGTCCTGGTCGAACCGATCAAGGGCGGATACAATCTGGTGCACAGGAGTGGTAACCCCATCCAGCGATTTGAAGAAAAGGATGTCGTCGCGCTGGTTGACCGGATCCGGGCGCAGGCAGATGTTTCGCGACTCATCGAAGCCCGGTTCTCGCGGCAGGACTTCAACGTCAATCTTGAGGTGATGCCGGAGACCAAGGGGTCTTACTCCAGTGGCGAGAGAATTCGGTTTCAGGCCTCGGCGGCAAGGGAGGGGTGCCCAGTGTTGTGTAACATCGACGTCACGGGTACAGTCACGGTGATCTATCCGAGAGTCGGCGAAGCGGTTGAGCGAATCGGATTCGGTCGTTCTACTGCCTTGGGCGAAGGACAAGTCCTGCCGCCGTTCGGACTCGAATACCTCAAGCTGATTGTGTTCCGCGATAATATCGAGGCTTGTCAGGAGTGGGCTGGTAAGGTTTTCTCGCCTGGCTCCGTGGACTTCGCGCGTTTTCTGGGATTGCTGCAATCGGATTCCGCCGGGCGGGCACAAGTGACGATGCGACTATTGACACGTGGAGATTGACAAGATGTGGAAAGCCCAGCTTCTGATTTTTTTCGGTTGGGGTGGACTGGCAGGCGCGCAGGTCTCCGAAGCGACGCGGTATTTTGAGGAGGCACGCGCCACAACAGACACTTCGAGGAAGATTGAGTTGCTCAAGAAGTCCATCGCGGCCGGTAACTCTTTCGCGGCCCATTACGCGCTCGGGGAGGCCTACCGAATAAAACACGACCTTCAGCTCTCGGAGGAATCATTCCTGCGCGCGTTGGACACCGCCGCGGACGCGAAGGAGATGGCACGGGCAGCTTATCGACTCGGGCAAGTGGCCGATCAGCAGGGAAAGTCGGCGGATGCAATTGCGTGGATGACGACCTCTGTCAAGTATCATTCCTATCCGGAAGTAGAGGCGAATTTGAAGGCCTTGGAGATCCGCCAGATGGGGCAGTCGGCCTCCGCGAATGAGATTGTCTCCGCTCTGACAAGCCTCTCGCGAAGCGCACGGGTGACTCCTGCAGTGAGCATCCGGATCCATTTCGACCTGAACAGCGCGGAACTCACTGCAGAGGGCCGCCGGCAGGCTGATGAACTTGCCAAGGCCCTGAGTGTTGAATCGCTGCAGGGGCAGCGTGTGAAGCTGATCGGTCACACAGACATCCGCGGAGGCGAGGATCTGAACATGGACCTCTCTAGGCGGAGAGCTGCAGCCGTAGCAGCGTATCTAAATGGCAAGGCCAAATTTTCTCGCGGCCGTGTTCTGACGGAAGGGAAGGGTGCGCATGACCTGTTGTTCCCAGGCAACGAGGAGGAGGATCACCGGCTGAACAGGCGGGTGGAGGTGCAGTTGGCGCGATGAGCCGAAAGCCAATTCTCCTGATTCTGGCAATGCTCGGGAGCCTGCTAGACGGGCAAGACCGGAAGATCACGCCGGTTGGCAGCGCCCGCAGGCTGGCCATTGTCGTTGGCAACAGTACTTACCCATGGAAGCCGTTGCGCAATGCCGTCAATGATGCACGGGCGATTTCGGCGAAGTTGGGCGAGGTAGGTTTTTCTCGGGAACATGTCTTCTACGGTGAGAACTTGAACAACGTGGAGTTCCGGCGGCTCCGACGGCAGTTTCTTCAAGCGCTGCGGGCGGGAGACGTTGCTTTGGTCTACTTTGCGGGACACGGAGTGGAGGTGAAAGGAACTAACCACTTGCTGCCCGTGGACTTCCCTTCGAACGCCACGGAACTGCAGGCTCCCGACGAGGCTATCGCCGCGCAGGAGCTTCTGGCACGCATGGTGGAGACCGGGGCGCAAGTGCGGCTGATGATCTTGGATGCCTGCCGCGACAACCCGTTGCCTTCAGGGCGCAGCGGACAACGAGGGTTGGGGTCGATGGAGCGCGTGGCCGGTGAAGGCACGCTGATCGTCTTTGCGACCGAGGCCGGGCGAACAGCGAGTGACAATCCAAGCGGTCCACGTGGTTTGTTCACCACGTTCCTGCTTCGGGAGATCGGGCAACCCGGCCAGACGGTAGACACGATGGTGAAGCAAGTTGCGCGTGCGGTGAGGGACGCCTCGAACCGGCAGCAAGTGCCAGCGATCTACGGACTCCTGCTGGAGGACTTCTCGTTTGTTCCCTCCAAACCTGGCGCAGTGCCGGCTGCGCCGAGCCTCGACCTCGATCTCGAAAGGTACACGGCCGTCAAGGACTCCCGTGATCCTGCGCAATTGGAGGCCGTGGCGGCTCAGTTACAGCGGCGGGATCTGGCGCAAGTCCTCCGGGATCGTGCTCGAACGCTGCGCAGTATGGCCGCCCCTGTAGTTGAGCGCGCGCCGGAAACGACAACACGGCCCGAACCGTTCCGGGCCGGCGATACTCGAGTGAATCCTACTGAATCTCGCATAATATAGTGACAGACTCGCGTATTATAGTGACAAGTGGGCACGGATTAGCTATACTCATGCCATGGCTGCTCCGCTCCCCCCTCGCCGCGATTTCCAGCAGCTTGAGCATAGGCGCAAACAAGCGGGCCGCCTTTTTGCCGCCGGTAAGCTGACTCTGTCCGCCATCTCCCGGCAATTGAAGGTCAGCCGCCAAAGTGTGAGCCGGTGGTATGCCGATTGGAAGAGCGGCGGCATGCGCGCCCTCGACGGCGCCGGCCGGGCGGGCCGCAAGCCCAAGTTGGACGCACCCCAACTCCGGCAGGTGGAGCAGGCGCTGCGCAAAGGTGCGCGCGCCAATGGATTCGATACCGATCTCTGGACGCTGCCTCGAGTGGCGCTGGTCATCGAACGTCTGACCGGCGTCCACTACCATCCCGGCCATGTGTGGAAGATCCTGGGAGCGATGGACTGGAGCTTGCAGCGTCCCGCCAAACAGGCCCGCGAGCGCGACCCTGCGAAAGTGGCGCATTGGGTGAACGAGCGCTGGCCGGCAGCAAAAAAAACGCTCGGCGGCGGAAGGCCTGGATCTTCTTCCAGGGCGAAAGCGGCGTTTCGCAGCGCCCCAGCATCCGCCGAACCTGCGCGCCGAAGGGCGAAACGCCGGTCCTGATTCACGCCTTCAACTGGTCGAAGATGTCCATCTGCGCCGCGCTGGGCCACCGCTGGGGCGGGCGTCGCAGCCGGCTGTTCTTCCAGACCCGCGAAGGCAGCTACAACACCGAAAGCCTAATCGCTTTCCTGGCGGACCTCAAGCGGCATTTGCGCGCCAGAAGGCGGTTCTGGTGTGGGACGGCCTGCCGGCGCACAAGAGCTGCGCCATGCAGGAGTTCCTGCGGAGCCAGCGCCGCTGGCTCACCGTTGAGAGGTTGCCAGGCTATGCGCCCGGCCTGCATCCGGTCGAGACGCTGTGGGGCAACATCAAAGGCAAGGAGCTCGCCAACCGGTGCGCCAAGGACTTGGCGGAGTTTGGAAGCAGCGGTTCAGAGCGGACTGGCCCGGGTCAAGCAATCTTCCACGCTGCCGCATTCCTTTCTCCGGCACGCCGGCCTTTCATAGAGACCAGAGTGTCACTGTAATATGCGAGATTCAGTAGGCGGCCCTGACGCTATCCTGGAAAGGATGTCCGGTCAGCCCGATTCGCCGCGCCTCGCCACCACTCTCTGCGGGCTGTCTCTCACCAACCCAGTCATCGCCGCCTCCGGCACTTTCGCTTATGGGGTCGAATTCGCCGGCATCCTAAATCTGAACCACCTCGGCGGCTTTGTCGTCAAAGGGCTCTCCCGCGAACCCATCAAAGGCAACCCGCCGCCCCGCCTGTTCGAAGCCGAAGCCGGCATGCTCAATTCCATCGGCCTCCAGAACATCGGCGTCCGCGCGTTTTGCGAGGAAAAACTCCCTCAACTCCGCGGGCTCAAAACCAGGATCTTCGCCAACGTCTTCGGCTACGCCCAGGAGGACTACGTCGAAGTCGTCCGGGTCCTCGAAGACCACGAAGGCGTCGACGCCTACGAACTGAACGTCTCGTGCCCGAACACCAAACACGGCGGGATGTTCTTCTCCTCCGACCCAGTCCTGCTCGGCTCACTCGTGGGCGCGGTCCGCGCCGCCGCCAGCCGCCCCCTCATCGTCAAGCTCTCGCCCAACGTCGCTCGCATCCAGCCCCTCGCCGAAACCGCTGCCTCTGCCGGCGCCAGCGCCATCTCCCTCGTCAACACCATCCTCGCCCTCGCCGTCGACGCCCATACCCGCAAACCCCGCCTTGGCGCCGGATTCGGCGGGCTCTCCGGTCCCGCCATCAAACCCATTGCCCTGCGCATGGTTTACGAAGCCGCCCAGGCGGTCACGATCCCCATCGTCGGCATCGGCGGCATCGCCTCCGGCATCGACGCGGCCGAATTCCTCATCGCCGGCGCCACCGCCGTCCAAGTCGGCACTGCGACCTTCTGGGACCCGCAAAGCCCTGTCCGCATCGCTCGTGAACTCGACCAATTCCTCAAAGAGGAGAAAATCGAAAGCGTCCGCTCACTCACCGGCACTCTCGAAATCAACCGTCCATGAAACAGATCATCCACACAGACTCCGCGCCCAAAGCCATCGGGCCCTATTCTCAGGCCATCGTCTCGAATGGCCTCGTCTTCCTAAGCGGCCAGATTCCCCTCGACCCCGCTACCGGAGCCATCGTCGAAGGCGGCATCGAAGAACAGACCGTCCGCGTTCTGGAAAACCTCAAGGCGGTCCTCGAAGCGGCTGGAGCCACCCTCGACTCCGTTCTCAAGACGACAATCTACGTCAAGGACCTCGGCGATTTCGCCAAGGTCAACGAAATCTACGGCCGCTATTTCCCTGCCAACCCCCCGGCGGCGGGGG
>JACADU010000256.1 GCA_013388415.1 Bryobacteraceae bacterium | reverse complement strand
GCGGGTCGGCATTTCGAGGCCAGTTCTCCCGCCATCTCCATTGCGTGGAGAAGAGAAACAATGGCCCGCCGGCGGACAATTCAGCCTGAGACGTTCGAAGACTGGGTCCGGGAGTTCGCCACGCGCAACAAGCTCGACGCCGCCCGCGCCGCCGCGTCCTTGAACGACCCTGCCCTCGCCGCCGCCGTCGAGGCCGAGTTCCAGGAGGGCGTCGCCCGCGGCATCGCCCGCACCCCCACCGCCCTCGTCAACGGCGTGCCTTTCATTGAGACGTTCACCGTCGAAGAGATCTCTCAGGGCATCGATCAGGCCCTCAAGGAGCATGGAATTCAATGACCGATAGACCTGTCGCCATCGTCACCGGCGCAAGCCGCGGCATCGGACGCGGCATCGCCCTCGAACTGGCCCGCACACACCTCGTCGTCGCGACCTATCGCGGCCGCCACGATGCCGCTCAAAGCCTTGCCGCCGAGTGTGGAGCCGAGATCGTCCAGAGCGACATCGGCAGCGCCGCCGACCGCGAAGCCCTCATCTCGGGAACCATCTCCAAGTACGGCCGCATCGACCTTCTTGTCAACAACGCCGGCATCGCCCCGCGGGAGCGCAAGGACATCCTCGAAGCCACCGAGGACATCTACGACGAGGTGCTGGACACCAACCTCAAGGGTCCCTACTTCCTCACTCAGCTCGCCGCCCGCCAGATGGTCAAACAGGGTTCCGGCCGCATCATTTTCGTCACCTCCATTTCGGCCTATACCGCCAGCGTCATGCGCGGCGAGTACTGCATCTCCAAGGCCGGCCTGAGCATGGCTGTCCAGCTTTGGGCCGCGCGCCTGGCCCCGCACAACATTCAGGTCTTCGAGGTGCGCCCGGGCATCATCCGTACGGACATGATCGAAAAGGTACGCGAAACCTACGAAGAGAAGGCCCGCGGCGGCCTGCTGCCACAAGGCCGCTTGGGCGACCCCGCCGATGTCGCCAAACCCATCCGCGCCATCGCCGAAGGCCTGCTCGACTACGGCACGGGCACTGTCGTCAACGCCGACGGCGGCTTCCACTTGCGCATTCTCTGAAGGCGCAATGCCCAATCTTTTGATATAACCAGAGTTCACAATCTTGAACCCGAGGAGCTCGCCGAAACAATGAAGCGTCCCTTCTACGGCTGGTGGATCGTCGCGGCCACGTTCGTCACGTTCGGCCTGTCGACGGGAGTGCCGTACTACAACATGCCGTTGTTTTACGACTACTTCATGCGGGACCTGAACGCATCCCGCGCCGACATCACTCTCGGCTTCCCCCTGGCGGCGGTGCTGACACTGTGGGTCGGCCCCACCGTCCTCCACCGCTTCAGCCCCCGCAAACTGATCCTTGTGGGCACCGGGCTCACCTGCCTCGCCCTCGTCGGCTTCGGGCGCATGGCGACGAGCCTGATGTTGTATTACGCCTTCTGGGTCGTCTACACCGTCGGCTACTTCATCTCCGGTCCCCCGCCGCACCAGATCATCGTCTCGCATTGGTTCAGATTGAAGCGCGGAACGGCCATGGGCATCCTCTACGTCGGCGTCGGCGTCCTGGGCTCGGCGGGCACCTTCCTCGTCAAGTACCTGACCGACAAATACGACTACCACGCCGCCCTGACCGTCCTCGGCGTCATGGTTCTCCTCGCTTGGCCCATTGTCCTCCTCCTGATCAAGGACAAGCCGTCGGATATCGGCCAGAACCCCGACGGCGCAAGCGTCGCCCCGGCGGAAACCAAGATCGCCTCCAGGACCTACAAGGAACTTATCGAGAGCTACCCCTTCTGGCTGCTCCTCATCGGAAGCCTGTGCAGCATCGGCTCCATCGGAGCGGTGAACTTCCACATGAAGCTTGTCTTCCGCGATCAGGGCTTTGTCGACGACAAACAGGTTCTCGCTGCCGCCAGCACCGCCACCATCCTCATCCTCTGGTCCTCCATTGGAGGCCGGCTCGCCGTCGGTTACCTCGCCGACAAGTTCCCCAAGAAGTGGGTGATGTTCACCAGCTATTTCGTCACCGCGGCGACCATTCCGCTGCTGCTCAGAGTGACTCCGGAACACGACATCCTGCTCTACACGTTCGCGATCCTGTTCGGCTTCGGAATGGGCGCCGACTACATGCTCATCCCCCTCATGGCCGCAGACCGCTTTGGCGTGAACTCGGTCGCGCGAGCGATGGCGGTCATCCTGCCGGTGAACACCATCGGCCAGACCTGGTTTCCCTATCTGGTCTCCCACCTCCACACCTGGCTGGGCGGCTACACGGGCGCAATGACAGTGGTTTTGGTCGTCGCCTTGCTCGGAGCCGTCGCCATCTTGATGCTGCCGAAGAAGCAGCCCGAGGCGGCGTAGGACTTAATAAAAAATCACGCTGCCAACCGCTCCCTGACGGCCACGCCTCTGCCGCCGGTGCTGTGAGCCACGGGTGCACGGGAGTGGTCTGGCCCATGTGAAGCAGTTTCTGCTCACATCCCCGGAGCCTGGCGCAGGCTCAGACTTCCCGCAGCGCGTCCAGAGGATCGACCCTCGATCCTCTCCAGGCGGGCACGAAAGAGGCCGCCAGCGAAGCCACCAGCACCACCACGGCCACAGCCGCATAGGTGACCGGATCCGCCGGCGTAATGCCCACCAGCATCGTGTCCATCGCCTTGCTTGCAAGCGGCGCGGCCATCAAGCCCGCGGCCAGCCCGGTCGCCGCCAGCATCCCGCCCTGCCGCAGCACAAGTCCTGTGATGTCGCTCCTCTTTGCTCCCATCGCCATCCGGATCCCGATCTCCCTGCGCCGCTGCGAAACGCTGATGGCGAGAACCGCATACAGCCCCACAAGTGACAGCACTGCCGCGAGCGCCCCGAACAGCGTCAGCAATCCGAACGCCAGCCGCCGCTGCTTCAGCGTCTCGCCCAGCAGATTCGCCAGCGGCATAATCCGGTCCGTCGGCACGTCCGGGTCCGCATCGAGCAGTGCGCGGCGCATCGCCTCCGACAACGCGGCGTCGCCTCCCTTCGCCCTCACGGCGAACGCCAGAAACGGCCACGGGTTCTGCGCATGAGGCTCGTAAATCGCCGGACGCGGCGATTCCTCGGGTTTCAACTGCCGGATCGTGTCCACCACGCCGACGATCTCCGCCCGAAAGTCGTGCTTGCCCACCTTCACCCGCAACCCCCGGCCCACCGCGCCGCCCCCGCCCATATGCACCCGCTCGAATTCGCGGTTCACGATCAACACCCGCGAAGACGCCGGACCGTCCGCTTCAGTGAAATCACGTCCGGCGAGCAGCCGCGACCCGATGGCGCTCAAAAAGCCTGGCGAGATCGCGTGATAGGTGACCGTCCTGCGCTCGCCGCCCATTTCGCCGGCGTCTTCCGTCTGGATTTCTGCGAGCCAGTTCACCTGCTGCATCGGCAGCGTAGTGCCGACTCCCGCCGCCTCCACCCCCGGGATCGCCCGCAGCCTCTCCAGCGCCCGCCTGACATAAACGAGCCGGGGCGCTTCCTCCCGGTACTTCACCGACGGCAGCGTCAACCGGGCCGTCATTGCTCCGTCGGGCCGAAAACCGAGATCGATCTCCGCCAGTCTCTGCAAAGTCCGCGTCAGCAGGCCGGCGCACACCAGAAGAATCGCGCTCAGCGCCACCTCTGCCACTACCAGAGCGCTGCGCGACCGCGACCTCCCCTTGCCGCCCGTGCTCGACCTCGATTCGTCCCGCAGCGCGTCCGCCAGGTTCATCCGCAACGAGTTCAGGGCGGGACCTGAACCGAAAACCAGCCCTGCTCCCAGCGATAACCCCACGGCGAAGATCAACACTTCGGGATTCAGCTCTGCATCTTCCAGCCGCGGCATGGCGGCAGGCGTGAACGCCACCACCGCCTTCAAGGTCCCGTACGCCACCCCCAACCCGCCCGCTCCCCCCAGCAGCGCCACCCACAAGCTCTCGAACAGCAACTGCCGGAAAATCCTGCCCTGCGACGCCCCCATCGCGCTGCGAACAGCGATGTCCCGCCGCCGCCCGCTCAGGCGCGCCAAAAACAGGTTCGCCAGGTTTGCGCACGCGATCAGCAGCACCAGACACACGGCTCCAAACAGCATCATGATCGGCTGCCGCGACTCGGCGATAAGCTCCTCCTTCGCTTCCACGAGGAAAGCCGTCCAGCCCTTGCCGGATGCCGGATGCCGTTCCGCGATCGCGGAGGCGGCTGCCGCGAGTTCAGCCTGCGCCTGCTCCCTGGTCACTCCAGGTTTCAGCCGCGCCACTACGTAGAGGTTCTTCGCCGAGCGAACCGCGATTTCTTCCGGGCTTAGCACAAGCGGCGCGTACACTTCGGCCGAAGTGAACTCCGATCTCACGGGCGGCAGAATCCCCACGACCGTGTGCGGCTCCCCGTCCAGCACCACCGCCTTACCCACCGCCGCCGGGTCCCGCCCGAGCCTTTCCGTCCAAAACCCGTCGCTCAGCACCACAACGTTGTTGTTGCCCGGCGTGAATTCGCCGCGAGCGAATCCCCGTCCTTTCGCCGGCTGCACACCCAGCGCTTCGAGGTATCCCTCTGTGAGAATGATCGTCGCCACCCTCGAAGGCACGCCGCGGTCCGTCCAAACCGCCCGGTAGCGCCGGTACGCCGAAAACGCGGAAAAGCTCTCGGTTTGCTCGCGATACTCCAGAAATTCACCGGCTGATAAAGCGCTCTGCTTCTGCCCCTTCTCCTCGTTCCGCGTCCATACATTGCAGATCCGTTCGGGATCCCGGAACGGCAGCGGGCGCAGCAGCACGGCGTTCACCACGCTGAAAATTCCGGTCGTCAGCCCGATGCCCATCGCCAGCAAAGCGATAGCAGCAATCGTGAATGCCGGCTGCCGCCGGAGGAGGCGGAAGGAATGGGCAAGATCTTCGAAAAACTCCCGCACGTTTCTCCTGTAACAGGCCATGCTATCAGAAGCGGCGCGCTCCGGCGATTGTAGATTTCAATTCTGAATCGCATTTCATTTTGACCCCCGCATCCCTCCAGGCCCGCCGGTGGTATCTTCAGGAGCATGAACCGCGAACAGGCATGGAACATCGTCTGCGAATTCGTTCAGAACGACGCGCTCCGCCGCCATATGCTCGCCGTCGAAGCCTGCGTCGCCGCCTACGCCCCGCGCTTCGGTGGCGACCCCGAAGAGTGGTCTGTCGCCGCCCTCCTCCACGATTTCGATTGGGAAATCCACCCTCAGGCGCCTGATCACCCCCTCAAAGGCGAGCCCATCCTCAAAGAGCGGGGCGTCAGCGACGTCATCCGCCGCGCCAT
>JACADU010000101.1 GCA_013388415.1 Bryobacteraceae bacterium | reverse complement strand
TAATGCGGATCCCGAAATCGTCGTTGAACTGAAGTCCGATGCCTCCGGTGACCCCCGGCACGTTCTTGCTCGACACCTCCGCCGGACCCGAACTACAGCAGGTGGTCTCGCCGCCTTCGGTTCTCTCGATGGAGGTCTTCAGCCGGTGCGTGTAGCGCAGCGTGCCGCCCGCCTCATAGAACCAGCGCCAGCCGGGCTCTGTCCTTTCGATGTTGTAGCGCCGCACCATGAGCGGGAAGTCGTAGAACGTCGCGGTCGTCTTCTCCGTGGTGCGGATCTCTTTTCGCTGGGGACCGACGTAGATGACGTTGGCCATTTCATACCCGGCCTGCCGCCAAAGGCCGTTGACGGCGATTGCCCACCTGTCGGTGACGGCGAATTGCAGGACGATGCCGCCGCCGAACTGCTTCGAATGGAAATTCTTGGAATCGGAGTTGTACTCGATTGGGCCGAGTTCCTGCGTCTGTTGAACCTGCCCGTACTGAATGAGCGACAACGGCAGGTATTCAAGCGTCGCGCCCGCCGAAAACCGCCGTACGTATGCGGGCAGCTTGGGGTCTACCGTCAACGCTCTTGGCGCTTGAGCCGGCGGCGCTGTCTGTGCAGGAGTCTGAACGGCTGGCGGCGGAGGAGCCTGGGCCGGGGAAGGCACACTCACGGGTTTGGGCGCCTGCGTAGTTGTTTGCGCCGACAGGGGCAGAGCGAGGGCGCAGAACGCCCAGAAGCACTTCTTCATCAAATCTCCTCTTCTTAAAACTTTAGCCTGAGTGATGCCTCCGGCGAGGGCGGGCTTCGGCCGCGCCATGAATGATCGGCGCTCCTCGCGGAACTTCGTAAAGCTGCTCTGCCGGTCCGCGCATCCAGAAGTGAGCCGGCATGGCCCATGAGCGGTACCGGTCATGGCATGGCTGATCAAATCACCTACCTGTAACAAGGAGGATCGAGATGGCTCGATTCGTCTCTCTCTTTTTGTTCGCGTTCGTCCTCGTGGCGAGCGCTCTCCCCGCCCACGCCCAGATGGCGTATGTGTATGCCGTCCATGGCATTCCAGGCGCCAACGGTTTCCCCGCCGACATCGCAGTAGACGGCAATTGCGCGGTGACGGGTTTCACTTTTGGCAATGTGGGCGGTCCCCTATCCCTGTCCGCCGGCACGCACTTCGTGCAGGTCTTCGCGGCGAACACTACGAATCCGTGCACGGGTTCCCCCGCGCTGACCGCCAGCCCTAATCTGATGGCGGGCAAGACATACGCGCTCGCGGCTCACCTGACTGCGGCCGGAGACCCAACCCTCTCCGGTTTCGAACTCAATCTCTCCAGAACGTCGCCCGGCGCCGGGCGGTTCATCGTTCATCACACCGCAGCCGCACCCTGCGTGACCGTCGGCGTTGCCAGAGGAGACAACACGAACCGCGCAGTTCAAATTCCGAACTTCTGCAACGGCTCCCAAGTCCCCGCGGAATTCCGCCCCGGCGGCTGGAACATTACGCTCTCCCTTGACGGATCACCCGTTTTCGGCCCGACTCTCGTCACCCTCAAGCCAAAAACCGCTCAGCTTATTTTCGCCGTTGGAGTCTTTCCCGACACATTCACCTATATCGTCAAAACAATCCCGATCATGTAGTTGGACTGGGGGCGGCGCAGGCCAGCCCCCAGCTCTATGCAACTTCGGATATCCCTTTTATCTCCCCCACCACCTCGGATGCCACACCTGCTCTCTTTACACTTCTTTGCCCTGCCTTGACAAAACTGAGGCATAATTCACACTTCTTCACGCTCCAGCTTCCTGGCAACTCCGTCATCACAGTTGATGACACGAGCGCAGTTCTTCCTGACCGCCATCGGGGCGGCGGCTGCCGCCCACGAGCTTCAGAGTCCCGCGCGCACGCTGCTTGGAACGTTCGAGGGCTTCGTCAACGGCGGATTGAACCTTCGCGTGAAAGCCGGCGACGGGACGCCGGCAGTCGTCGAGACCGGCGCTGCCACCGAAGTGAAGCGCGTCGCGCCCGGAGATCGTTCTCTCCAACACGCTCAGACGATCGGGCTCGACGAACTCAAGCCCGGTGACCGGCTGCTCATCAGCTATGCGCCGTCCTCCGTCCTCGCCAGACGGATTGTTGTCATGCCTGCTGCCGCGATCGCGGACAGGAACGAGGCGCTGCGGCGCGAATGGAACGAGCATGGCCTGTCCGGCGTCGTCGTGTCGAAAAAGCCCGGCGAAATCGTGCTCCGGCAGCGCTCCCTGCTGAGCGAATCCCAAGCGGCGGTCGTTTTGTCGCCCGCGACAAAGTTCAGGCAGTACCGCGCGGGCTCCAACACCTACGCCGAATCGCAGCCTTCGTCGTTCGAGCAGATTCGGGCCGGAGATCAGCTTCGCGCGCGCGGCGCCAAGCCGCCTGATGGCAGACGAATCGAAGCGGATGAAGTCGTTTTCGGCACATTCGTAATCAAAGCCGGGGCCGTGCTTTCGATGGACGGCTCATCGAACACTCTTACGGTGAGGGATCTCGACACGGACCGGCCACTCCCGGTCCGGCTCACCCCCGCTTCCCAAGTGAAGCGTTTCCCCGAGTTCCCCACCGCTCCGGCAGGGATGGCGGGAGCTGCCTCGACCCCCGGTCTCCCGCCATCCCCGCCGGGACCCGGGGGGCCGCCCGATCTCGCTCAAATGATCGAGCGGCTCCCCGGCTTTTCAGTTCAGGAAATCAAGCCGGGCGACACAGTGGTTTTCTCGGCGTCCCCGGGCAAAGCGCCGGGCGAGCTTCTGGCGGTGCTGGTCTTGACGAATGCCTCAAGGCTCGTTCAGATGGCCCAGGCGCGGAGTTCCCGTCAGACCCAGCAACTTCCGGGCGCGATCGGCCTCGGCGGGATGAACGGCGCTGGCGTCTTGGATCTTTCCGGTTTTCTTCCCTGAGTTCTGCGAGGAGTTGATGTCATGAAGGCGTTCATCCTGCTATTCATCCTGGCGGAGGCTGCCGGCGCGCAGACTTCCGCCACCGTCCGCGGCACGGTCACCGATCCCTCCGGCGCTTTCGTGCCGGGCGCTCTGGTCCAGATCCGAGGCTCCGGCTCAGAAAAGCGCGCCTACACGAACGAGGCGGGCCAATACACGCTGGCTTCAGTCGCGCCCGGGGAATACACGGTCCGCGCGATTGCCAAGGGGTTTGCGGTCTCCGAGCGCAAGCGCGTCCGCGTGGCCGCCGATCTGACCCTGGATTTCCAGTTGACGATTGAAGTACAGGCGCAGGTTCTCAATGTCGAAGACGAGGCGGCGAAGGTGTCCGTTGACCCGAGTACAAACGCCTCCGCCGTTGTGCTCGGCGAGAAGGAACTCGCCTCCCTTTCCGACGACCCCGACGAGTTGGAGCAGCAGCTCCAGGCTCTGGCCGGCCCGGCTGCGGGTCCCAACGGCGGCCAGATCTTCATCGACGGCTTTTCCGGCGGCCGCATGCCACCCAAGTCCTCCATCCGCGAGGTTCGCATCAACTCCAATCCGTATTCGCCCGAATATGACAGGCCCGGCTTTGGCCGCATCGAGATATTCACGCGGCCCGGCACGGACAACATCCGCGGGCAGGTCTTCTATCAGTTCAACGACGAAAGCCTCAATTCGCGCTCCCCGCTCCTGACGCAAAGCGAACGCCCGCCTTACCTGCAGAACTTCCTCGGCTTCAGCCTGAGCGGTCCCATCAAAAAGCAGAAGGCCAGCTTCGGTTTCGATTTCGAGCGCCGGATGATCGACGAGAACGCCTTCATTTACGCAACCACGCTCGACCGGAACCTGAATCCGGTGAACGTCAATACGGCCATCGTCACACCGCAAACGCGGACAATCTGGAGCCCCAGGCTCGACCTCACGCTGAACCCGAATCATACGCTGACGGCCCGCTACCAGAGCGGCCGCAACAGCAGCGAAAACGAGGGCGTCGGCGACTACAGCCTCGAATCGCGCGCCTACAACCAGAGAAGCACGGACCAGTCGATCCAGTTGACCGAGACAGCCATTCTCAGCACGAAACTGATCAACGAGCTGCGCTTTCAGTTCATGCGTACGGAACTCGCCCGCGATGGAGACAATTCCATCCCCGCGCTCTCGGTTCAGGGCGCCTTCGAGGGCGGTGGCGCGCAGATCGGAACCTCAGGCAACCGCACGCGAAGCTGGGAATTGAACAACATCACGACGGCAACCCTCGGCACGCATACCGTGAAGTGGGGCGGACGCTTGCGGCAGTCGTTCCTCGATGACACCTCCGTCTCCAACTTTGGCGGCTCCTATGCCTTCTTCGGCGGCCAGGGGCCCCTGCTCGACGCGAACAATCTGCCCATCGCCGGAACATGGGTCCAACTCTCCGCGCTGGAGCGCTACGGCCGCACGCTGCTGTTCCAGGGCCTGGGGCTCTCCGGAACCGAGATCCGGCTCCTGGGCGGCGGCGCTTCGCAGTTCAGCCTCAGCGCGGGAACGTCCACCACCACCGTCAGGCAGTTCGATCTCGGGCTCTTCGCCAATGACGATTGGCGCATCCGCAAAAACGTGACGCTCAGCCTCGGCGTGCGCTACGAAGCCCAGACCAACCTGAGCGACTGGGCCAACTGGTCGCCGCGCCTTGGCATCGCCTGGCAGGTTCGCCCGCGGACCGTGATCAGAACCGGCTTTGGCATCTTCTACGACCGCGTTTCGAACGCTGTGACGCTCAACGCCACCCGCTACGACGGATTGACGCAGCAGTCATACCTCGTCCAGAACCCTGACTTCTTCCCGTTGATCCCGAGTCCCGGCACTCTCGCCGGAGCACTGGCGCCGCAGCGGCTTCAACTCGTCGACAGCGGTCTCCAGACGTCGCGCAACTACCAGACGACGTTTTCCGTTGAGCACCAGATCAACTCCTACGCCCGCGTTTCCGTGCAGTACTCCGGCATCCGCGGCGCTCACCTCCAGCGCTCGCGCAACATCAACACGCCGCTGGCCGGCTTTTACCCATACGGCGACAACCAGTTGCGCCTTCTCACTGAGTCAACCGGCTTCAGCCGGTCGCACATGCTGATCGTCAGCCCCACCGTGAACTACAAGAAGCTCTTCCTGTTCGGCTTCTATGCCCTGAGTTCGGGCTACACGGACGCCGAAGGCACGCCCGCCGATCCTTACAACCTGCGCGCCGACTGGGGCCCCTCGTCCTTCATGGGCGTCCGTCACCGCATGGTTCTCGGAACCAACATTCCAATGCCGTGGAACATCAGCCTGAGCCCGTTCCTGACGGCTTCCTCCGGCTCGCCCTACAACGTCACCATCGGCCGCGACCTGAACCTTGACGGTTTCACCACCGAGCGGCCCGCGCTGGTGCAAGTGGATGCGGCCGCCTGCGCAGGCCCCTCGCTCGTCTATCACGCGGGCTACGGTTGCTTCAACCTGAACCCCGCGGCTGGGACGGCCATCGCGCGCAATGCATTCACCGGACCGGCCAACGCCAGCCTGAACCTGCGCGTCGCGCGGACATGGTCGTTCGGCAGCCGCGGCGAAAGCGGAGTTCAGCCCGGCGGCGGACCTGGAGGCCCAGGCGGCGGCCCACCTCCAGGCGGCCCTCCTCCAGGAGGCGGCCCCGGAGGCGGTGGTCCACCTCCGGGCGGAGTCCCAGGCGGCATGTTCGGAGCATCTTCCTCCGGCAGGAAATACAACCTCACCCTCAGCGCCTCGGCGCGCAACCCCTTCAACTCGGTCAACTACTCCGCCCCTAGCGGCGACCTCTCATCGCCCTATTTCGGCGAGTCGCGCGGTCTGGCAGGCTTCGGCCCCTTCTCCGGCAACACCACTTACAACCGCAAGATCGACATCCAGCTCCGGTTTAGCTTCTGACTAAAGGAACGCCGCACGCCGGCTCCCAGGGAGAGTATGATCGTGTCCTCAGGAGGGTTCATGTATCAACTCACCCGCCGCGATCTCGCCGCGGCCGCGCTGGCTGCGCCCCTGGCCTCCGCGGCAGGAAAGCTCGAACCGCTCTCGCCCGGCATCAAAATCTCGATGCAGGTCGGCGAGACCGTCACCGATGAGGACTTGACCTGGATCAAGCAGATGGGCGTCGAGTACCTCAACGTCCAGACCGGCAAGGGACGCGCCACGCTCGACAACTTCCTCGCCATCAGGAAACGCGTCGAGGCCGCCGGCCTCAAGGTCTGGAACATCTCCAACAACGACAACCGCAACATCGAGGAAATCACCCTCAACCTGCCTGGCCGCGACGCCAAAATCGCGTGGCTCAAGCAGTACATCCTCGACACCGGAAAGGCCGGCATCGGCTACATCACCTACGCCCACATGGCCAATGGCATCTGGTCAAGCCCTCAGGAGACCACTCGCGGCGGCGGCGCCGCCCGCGCATTCCGCTTGGAGACCGCCAAAGGCGTCTGGAATGGCAAGACCTATGAAGGCCCTCTCACCCACGGCCGCAAATACTCGAAAGAAGAGCTGTGGGAGAACTACACCTACTTCATCCGCGAAATCGCCCCCGTCGCCGAACAAGCCGGCGTTCGTATCGGCATCCATCCCGACGACCCGCCGGCGCCCGAGCTCGGCGGCATTCCTCGCCATATCTTCGGCACATTCGACGGCTACGTGAAAGCCCTCGAAATCGCCAACTCGCCGAACATCGGCGTCTGCCTCTGCGCCGGCACTTGGCTCGAAGGAGGCAAGTCGATGGGCAAGGATGTCTTTGAGGCTGCGCGCGCATTCGCCAAAATGGGCAAGCTCTGGAAAGTCCACTTTCGCAACGTCACCGCTCCGGCGCCCTATTTTGTCGAGACTTACATCGACAACGGCTATGCCGACATGTTGAAGCTGATGGAGACCCTGGTTGAAGCCGATTTCCGCGGGAATCTGATTGCTGACCACGTCCCCGGCATGGCACCCGGCCGCCACGCAAGTTGGTCCTACAGCATGGGCTACATCCGGGCGCTCTATCAGGCCGCCCTTGCCTCCAGCGGCCGCGGCTGAACTCCGGATGCGGGCCCCTGCCCGGCGCAGCTCGGCAAGAATCCTGCTATCCCACCGGACCTGGGTCAATCTCCATCAGGTAACCCGCCCCGCGCACCGCGCGAATGGCCACGCCGGCGTTGCCTGCAAGCTTCTTCCTGAGGTGGCTGACGTGCATGTCGATCGCTCGTTCCGGCTTCGCGTGAGGGCGCTGGCGCAGATGCTGGCTCAACTCCTCGCGCGTGACGGTCCGCCCCGCGGCTCGAACCAGGCAGTTCAGAATGCGGCGTTCCATTGAAGTAAGCCGAAGCGGCGCTTCCACTCCCAGCGGTTCAGAATACGCCGGAATCCTCTCGATTCCTGTCAATGTCGTCATACTCGTGATGACGTCTCTCCTCGACCAACCGGATTCGCGGCGCGGCAGCTCCTTTACATTTCTTTGCGCGTTCTTGACAGTCGCTTGGGGCGTCCTACGGTAGACCGTTCCCGCCGGGATGGGTTGCTACAATCTTTTGCGGAAGCTCAATTCGGCCGGTGCCGGGCCTGGTCTTCAAAACCAGTGAGAGGCGTTCGCTCGTCTCTGGTGGGTTCGACCCCCACGAGCTTCCGCCACCCCCGGATGGAATCGGAATGAAGCTTTCGCGGCGAATCGCCATTTTGAAGGCGGCTGGCACAATTGCAGTGTTTCTCATCGTGTACTCCTGGATTGTCCGGCCGGCCTTCCTTCAATGGGGTGCTGTCCCTGCCGAAACCGGCGGCCCGTGGCCGGGTCAGGACCTCTTTCGGTCGGGCGCCGGTGGCGCCGAACCGGAGCCGGGCAGTGTGCGGGCGGTCACCATCGCCGCGGCGCCCGCACAAGTCTGGCCCTGGCTCGCTCAAATCGGGCAAACACGCGGCGGATTCTATTTCGATGACTGGATCGCAAACCTGCTCGGGCGCGACACTGTGAATCCCGCCAGGCTTCATCGCGAATGGCAGCCCTTGCGGTCGGGGGAACGGGTCTACCTGGCCCCGCCCCATCGATTTGGCGGCAGAGCCTACCTCGTCGCCGCTCGAGTGGACCCTCCGAAGGCCTTGGTGCTCGTCTCGCCGCGGGACTGGCTGGCGATTCGCGACGGAGCCAAGGCTCGCGGCTTCCTCTGGTCCTTCGAGCTCCGTGAACTCCCGGGCGGTGGCGCCAGGCTGATCGCCCGCTCGGCAGGCGACCTGTCCCTGGCTTGGCTCGTCTTCTGCGAGCCGGCTCACTTTCTCCTGGAACGCGCCATGCTCCTCGGCATCCGGCAGCGGGCCGAAACGATGCGCGCTCGCCCGGCTCTGCCCGGACCCGTTCACCGCGCACTCGGCCGTGATACGTTGAACTGATCCAGCCCTCCCGGCTTCGGGGTGGGTGTCCTCTTGGAGGAGTGCCTGTATGCCGGACCCTGTGCATGAGCGGATGGACGCTCTGGCGACAGCCAACCTTCGGATTCTGCGCCGCCTGGATGCCATCGAGCGGCGGCTCAAGCGTCTCGAGGCCGCTGGAGCCATACCGGCGGAGCCCGAGCCTCCTGATTCCCTCCCGCTACAGCCCGAACTGCCGCTTCAAGCCGCGCAACCGCTGGTCGAACCTCCGCCCCCTGCCGCGGCGCCCGCGCCGAGCCCCTCCTCCTCCATCGACGCCGCCGAAACCGCCGTCGGGCTCAATTGGCTGAACCGCATCGGCGCTCTCACGCTGGTCATCGGCGCAGCCTTCTTCTTCAAATACGCCGTTGACAATGCGTGGATCGGCCCCTTCGGCCGCATCCTCCTCGGCCTGCTGGCAGGAGCCTCTGTGTTCGGCTATGGATTCCACCTCTGCCGCAAGGGCCACTCCGTCTTCGCTCAAGGCGTCAGCGCCGCGGGCCTCGGCTTGCTCTATCTGAGCGGCTGGGCCTCCTATTCTCTCTATCACCTCGCCCCCGCCCCGTTGGCATTCACGGCGATGGCCGGCGTCACGCTGCTCGGCGGCGCTTTCGCCGTCCGCTTCGGCGCCATCGCTGTTGCCGCGCTTGGCATGGCCGGCGGTTATTTCACTCCCGTCCTCCTCAGCAGCGGCGAATACCGGCCCTGGTTCTTTTCAAGCTATCTGTTCATCCTCAACGCCGGGTGGCTCTATGTCGCCCGGAAGCGGGGCTGGTGGAAACTCGACCCGTACGCCGCCGGTTTCACCCTGCTGCTCGGCTTCGACTTTCTCGAGGGACTGCGCATCGAGCATCAGGGGCTTGTCGGCAGCTTCTGCCTCGCTACTCAGTACCCTCTCTTTGCCGCCTCCCCGCTCGCCTGGCTCATCTACATCGCCCAGGCCATCGCCGGAATCGGAGGCGCGCTTGCTTGGGAAGACAACGTCTGGCCCGCCGGAGCCGTCTTGCTTGCCGTGCTGGCCTCAGGCTTGGCCATCGCCGCCCGCAGAGCCTTGCGTCCGCTCCCTCTGATCGCGTGGTTGGCCTTCACCGCGGGCATTTTCCTCCTACACGAGAACTACAGCCAGCCGGTCCCCACGGGCTCGATCCTCGTCGTCGCGACAGCCGGATTCCTGATCGCCTTCGATTCCACCGCTGTGCGCCTGTTCAGAAACGCCGAAAAGCCGGGCCGTTTCGAACTGCTCATGCTGGCGCTCCCCGGCCTCTGCTATTTCCTCGAGGGCTACCATCTGCTATCGGCCGGCTACCCCGCCTGGCGCGGCTTGTTCAGCGCGGGCCTCGCCTTGACCTACCTCGTGGCTGGCTGGCTCCTCAGGCAGAACCGGCCGGAGGACTCCCGCGACAACCGTCCCGTGCTCTTTTGCGTGGGTTCGGCGCTCGTGCTGTTCACCGTGGCCATCGCCATCCAGTTTTCCGGCTTCCGCATCACCATGCTTTGGGCGCTCGAGGCGGCTGCCCTCGCGTGGCTCTCCTCTCGTTACGAGACCGCCCATCTCCGCCTCCCTGTCGCCCTCCTTTCCGCATTCGTCCTCTTCAGGCTCCTGGCCATCGACGGCCCCGCCCACAGCGACCCTCATGCGCTTTCCATGCTGGCCAACATCCGGTTCCTCACCTGTCTGGTCTCCGCCTGTTCGCTCGGCTGCGCGGCATGGCTTCTCCGCAGCCATGTGTCGGCCCTCGCTCCGTATCTCTGCGGCCATGCCTCCCTGCTCGCCGGCCTCGCCTT
>JACADU010000496.1 GCA_013388415.1 Bryobacteraceae bacterium | reverse complement strand
CGGAACCGCGGCGACGGCTCGTTCGAAGACGTTACGGCGAAGGCCAAGGTGCCGGGCGCTGGCTTTGCGAGCGCCGCCGCCGCCGGTGACTTCGACAACGACGGTTTCACCGACTTGTTCGTGGCCAACATCGGCCGCAGCCAGCTCTTCCGAAACCGCGGCGACGGCTCCTTCGAAGACGTCACCGACAAAGCGGGCGTGGGGCATACCGGCACGGCGATCTCCGCCGTCTGGCTCGACGCCGACCGCGATGGCTGGCTCGACCTGTTTCTGGCGAACTATCTCACGTTCGATCCGGCCACGGTGTCCGAGCAAAACCCGGGCGCGTATCCCGGTCCGCTGGCCTACCCCGGCGAGCCCAATGTCTTTTACCGGAATCGCGGCAACGGCACCTTTGAGGACGCGACCCGGTCCGCTGGTCTTTTCGCGCCCGGGCACCGCGCGATGTCCGTCTCGGCGTTCGACGCGGACTGGGATGGCGACACCGACCTTTACGTGTCCAACGACGACACTCCGAACGCACTTTGGCTCAACGATGGCTCGGGGCGGTTTCGCGACGTTGGCCTCGAGATGGGCGTCGCGTTCAATTCGATCGGCGAAGCCCCGGGCTCGATGAACGCAGCCGTCGGCGACCTGAACGGCGATGGGTTGACCGACCTGTTCATCACGCGCCTCGGCTACGGCTCGCTTTATCTGCGAAACGCGAAAGGACTTTACGACGACCGCATGTTCGCCTCCGGGCTCGGCGAACTGACGCAGAAATACGTTGGCTGGGGCGGGACGCTGATCGACTTCGACAACGACGGCGACCGCGACATCTTCATCGCCAACGGCGATGCCTTCACGTTGTCCGGCACGCTGAGTCTGCTGCTCGAAAACGACGGCCACGGCAAATTCGGCAATGCGGCGGCCAAAGGCGGCGCCTTTTTCGAGACGAAGATCAACGGGCGCGGCAGCGCGACGCTGGATTTTGACAACGACGGGCGCCTTGACCTGTTTATCACCGTGCTCGCCGACCGCGCGATCCTGCTCCGCAACCGTGGCAGGGCGGATCATCACTGGCTCCTGCTCGACCTCGAGGGGACCCGCAGCAACCGCAGCGGCTATGGCGCCTTGATCACGGTGACCGCCGCCGGGCACGTCACCCGGACCGAAGCTCTGTGCCCCACAGGCTTCCTGCTCCAGGGCGACAAGCGCGTCCACGTGGGGCTCGGGACCGCCAAAGCCGCCGAGCGAATCGAAATCCGCTGGCCCGGCGGCGCGACTCAAGTCCTCACCGAGGTGAAGGCCGATCAGATCCTGAAAGTACGGGAACCCCAGCCATGAACGTGAAGCCCATTCTTCGGGTCGGGACGTTGCTCGCCACCCTCACCGTGCTGCTCTTCGCGGCCGAAGACACGCCGGAGAAAACGCACAAGCTCACCACGATTAGCCCGCGCAAGTTCGCCGATTCGCTGCACGCGGTGATCGCCGCCGATCGCGAGGCCTACGCCCGCCTGATTGTCGAACGGCTGGCGTTCGACGAGAAGCGGTTGCCGGTCTCGCCAAACTGGCGCGCCGAGCGATGCCTGCCGACCCATGCCCAGTTGCTGCGGCACGCGGCGACCACGATTCAGCAGCGCGGCGCCGAGTTCTCGTACACGCTGCGTTCGCTTTGGCCGATCAACGAAAGCCACGGGCCTCAGACCGCCGTCGAGAAGGCCGGCCTGGAATTTGTGGCGAAGAACGGCGGCACGAATTTCTACACCGAGGAAACGTTGGGCGGGCGGAGTTATTTCACAGCCATCTACCCCGACCGGGCGACTCTGCCCTCATGCGCCACCTGCCACAACCAGCAACCCACCAGCCCCCGACGCGACTTCAAGCCGGGCGACGTCATGGGCGGCCTGGTCATCCGCGTGCCGCTCGAATTCTGACCCGCACTCAGGGCGCCGGGAGACGCCGCTCGGCATCGCCGGACGACCGGGAACCGCGCGCCAGGACACGCAGGCCGTCTTGCGCCCACTCCACGACTTCGAGCGCCTGCTGGCGGTTGCCGCTGCGGTCGAAAGCGAGTTCACCGGTGGCGCCGGGCAACGTCCAGGTCAGCGGAAACTCGCGGAACGGAGGTTCGTCGCCCGCACGATGCAAGACGTGGGCGAGCAGGCGCGTGGCATCGAAGGCGAGCGCAGCGGCGAGGCTTGGCAATGCGTTCGTCGGCTCGGGGAGGGTCCAGTCGCGGACAAGCATCGGCAAGTGCTGCTTGCTGCCGCGCACGGCTTCATCTCCGGGAGGAGCGGCTTCCACCCCGGCCCCGGCGTTCTGCGGAGACGCGCCAGAACTCGCGCCTCCCAGGCGCGGGCCCGGGGACGGCAACGCAAACACCACGCCGCTGGCGACCTCCTTGCCGGCCGTCTCGGAAAACACGCGCGAGCAGAGCCGGCTGTGACCGGCGAGCCGGCCGGTGAAGCCGGCTCCGCGAAGCGCCTTTGCGAGGCGACCGGCCTGCGCGGCGTCGAGCCAGAGCAGGATCACTTCAGGCTTGAATGCGATTGCTGCTGCCACCACCGACGCCGGCTCGGTGTTGGTCAGAACCTGAATTGGCTCGGCGAGCTCGACGGCGGCAGTCGCCGCCGCGGTGCGGAGGTCTTTGGCCGCTTCGCGGCCGGCGCGTTCGGCGGGAACGAACGCGGCGACGCGCAGCGACCCGCCGGCGTTGCCGTTGGCGTTCCCTTCGGACGCGCGGATTCGCTTCAGCGCCGTGAGGACCGCGGCGGCTTCCTCATCCGTCCGCGGGGCGATGCGGACCGTCCAGGGAATGCCGGCGCTGGTGACCGAGGAATCGGAGCAGAGCGAGACGACCGGGATGCGGGTGCGGCCGGCGACCTGCAGGACCTGGTGGGCGGCGGTGCCTGCGGTCGGCGCGATGAGCGCCTGCGCGCCTTCGTCGAGCGCGAGCGCCACGGCGTCGTCGCCTTCGGTGCCCCACTGGCCGGGATTGCCGCGGACAACCAGTTCGACCTCGCGCCCCAGTTCGCGCGTGGCGTGTTCGGCGCCGCGTCGCGCGCCTTGAAGGATGGCGGGCGCGTCCGGTTCGCCCGGCGGCAGGAGCAGGCCGATCTTGAGAGCGCTGGTGGGCGGCGATTGGCCGCCGGCGGACATCAAGGCACAACCGAGGGCCAGGCCGAGGATCGCTGAACTGCGGCGAGCGGGCGGCGCCAGCCACTCGCGAGCATCGGCCCCGCCGGGCGCGCCAGTCGGCCGCGCGTTCACTGCGCGCTGGCCTGCTGCACGGGTGGCGGCCTTCGCAACTCCGGCAGCGGCTCGTAATGCCACTTGCCGCCTTTGAACTGCGCCATGGTGAGCGGCACGATGTTGTCCCAGCGCCCGTCGAAGATCATGTGGCCGGTCACGCCGTCCCACTCCTTCAGGCTCGCGAGATAGTCGCGGATGCGGAACCGATTTGGCCCCGCGTGGTTGATCGCCTCGATCATCAACTTCGCGCCGTCGTAGCCGTACGCGGCGTAAATGTCCGGCTTCTCACCCCAGCGCTTCTCAAAGCGGGCGATGAAATCCTGCCACGGTTTGTCGGTGCGATCGGGGTTGAAGAAGTAGCAGATCGTCATCCCTTCGGCGTATTCGCCGGCGTTCTCTTTGAAGCTCGGTTCCTGCAGGCGATCGAAGCCGAAGAACTGCGCCTTGATGCCAGCTTCGCGAAACTGCTTCACGAACCGGCCCACATCGTCGGGCTGGCCATAGAACAGCACCGCGTCGCAGTCGGAAGCCTTGATTGCCTCGATTTGCGGGCTGATGTCCTTGTCGCCGGGCTTGAAAAAGAGGTGTTGGACCGCCGGATAGCCGAGGCGGCGAATGTAGTTCATGAAGTGCATCACCCCCACACGACCGGGCCGGCTGCTCTCCCGAAAGACCGCGATACGCTTGCAGCCTCGCTGGCGCACGACGATATCCGCGAGCCGGAAGCATTGCTGGCGATCGTCGGGAAAGACCCGGGTCAGCCACGGAATCTGCGTCTCGGTCAGCGTCGGGTCCGGATCGGAGGTGTTGATCATGTAGGTCTCGAGCTTGAGCGTGGCGCGAAGCGCGACGTGCGTGGCGTCACCGTCGATCGTGCCCAGGAAGCCGAGCACCTCATTGTCGGCGAACTCGACGGTGATGTTCGCGGCGCTGCCCCACTGCGGGGCGTCCTCGCGATAGATAATCTCGAACGGGAGCTCCCCCGGCTTGCGCGCCGCGTTGGCTTCTTCGAACGCGAGCTCGACGCCTTTCCGCGTGCGGGCGCCGCGGGCGCCTTCCGGTCCGTAGGCGGCGGGACTGAGCAGGCCGACCTTGAGCGAGGTAAGGTTGGTTGGGGTGGGGTAATCGCGTCCCGGCCCGCGGAACGGCAGGCGCTTGGTCCAGTAACGATAGTACGGCTCGACGCCGCGGAACGGAATCATGTCGGGCGGCGTGTTCGCGTAGTAGGGGTACTCGTCTTCGACGTAGGTGGCGCCGGTGGTTTGGTTCGTGTTCACCAGCGCGGGATCGACCGGCACGCTGGCGCAGCCGTCGTCTTTTTCCGCGGCGGCCGGCGGCGGCTCGGGTTTTTCCACGTAGCCGTAGCCGGCGGCAAAGGCGGATGAGGTGAGGAGTAAGCCAAGGGCAACGGTGATGGTTTTCATTGGGGAGTTGAGTTTGTAAAGCGACAGGGCGAAAGCGTGGGAGGCATCAGTCGGAAGTTGTCTCGGTCAGCCATTCTTGAGGCTGGTGACAGAACGACAATGGCGCTTGGGCGACATTGCGCGTGACAGTGTTTGACGGCGTTTCGTATGTGCCTCTTAGCTGAACGGGAACGGCACGACCGGCGTTGCGCGCTCGTTGGCGAATCTCTTCTCTCATACTACCAGCTCCGTGCTATTCCTTGACCGTTCCCTTCGGAGCCTCCACCAGTTCGTAGGAGAACTTTGGAACGCCTGCGCGTTGACGCGCGTGTTCGACTGTCAGTGCGCAAATCTGGCCGTCAGCATCCACGTCCAGCAGCGTATTCTCGTCCAACTCGCGCGTCTCGGCCACGGGCGCGTCACGAAACTCGATGAGCAACGTATCGGTGTCCTGGAAGTACGTGATCTTCATGGCTCGAAGGAACGGTCGAAGAAGGCATTGTGCACTGTCTGACCGTCCGCCAGCAGTATAACCCGTAGATACCGGCCGTCCATTTCTGCAATCGGCGCCCACAAGCGGACCCGGCCATCCGTCTGAACCTGTCGGCGGACCGGTGTGGCGATCACTCGCTCGATCCATTCGAGGCGAATCATCGCCCGATCCGGGCGTTGGCGCATCGCTTGGAAGTACTGGGTAAACTTCATCCGCAACCTCCAGACAATTGGCCATCCCCACAGGTCTTCCGGGTCTCGGGAGCAGCGGTCAAGGGAGCCCCACATTGGTAACCGTACCATCTGCCGCCCCGACCGATTGCCAACTCTCGCGTATTGCAGCTCTGGCACCGTCTGTAATTGCTGGAGATGGCTAGGAAAACCACTGCCGCGGCTGCACAGACTTTTGGCCAAGCCATGCCAAGCGCAAGGCAGGCCCGGTACCCGACAATACCCAGCCGGCGTCGCGGTTTCGCACTTGGCATTTTGCGCTCCGCGTTTCTTTCACCTCACCAGAATTGCCAGCGCCTCGATCTCGACCAGCAGATCGCTCCGGCAGATGCGGGCCTGGATGCCGGTGCTGGCCGGGAAGGGGTCGAGGCCGAGCGCGCGGTAGAACTCATTTCGCACGCGGTTGAATTCGTTGTAGTCCCGCTCGATGTCCCGCAGGTAACAGGTCGTGCGGACGACGTCGTGCCAGGTGGCGCCTTCGCTTTCGAGCAGTTTGGTAATGTTGTGATACGTCCGCCAAAGCTGCGCGCGGAAGTCGCCGGGATACAGCGTCTCGCCGTTCGGGCCCACCGCCGCGGTCCCACTGATGAACAGGTGCGTGACGCCGCCCGGCAGATCAACGCGCAGGCCGCGCGTGAAGGCGCTGCCGTACTCACCGGCTTCGTTCAGGACCGTCGGCGCCGAGATCGCCTTCTTTGCCACCGGCACGCGGCCTTTCGGCAGTTTCTTGATCAAGCCCGTCGGCGACGGCTCGCAGGCGGGCAAGCCGAGCGCCGCGCGCTCGCGCTTTTCGGCCTCCGAATAGACGATGCCGTTGTCCTGGTAGCTGTCGAGGCTCAGGTTTGGTGCTGGGATGGATTTGTGCATAAATCGCTAATGAGATTCCGTGCTGCGGTTCGGTGACGACGGATCAGGTCCGAAGTCCGAATGTCGAAGTCCGAAAGGAATCCGAAGCGCGAAATCCGAAGCGGTACGAGTCCGCAACACTTTAATACCGACGGCGTTCGGAGGCCTCAGCCCGGGGCAAGCGCGAGCGCTGGTCTGGGCCGATCTGCCTGCAACCCGCTGCGGTGCGGCTGGCGAAGGCACCTGCGAAATCCGTTCTTCGGACGGACTTCGGTCTTCGGTCTTCGGACTTTCTTCGGACTTCGACATTCGGACTTCGGATTTCCCACGTTACTTGCCGGCCGCGGCCACCTCGTTTGGTCGTTCGTACGGCGCAAAGACGCCGCGGCTCAGCCCCTTCGAGGTCGCGAACCACGCTTCCTCGTCGTCCACGTAAATGCCGAGCACAAAGCAGTTCGCCAACGCCGTGTCCATCGTCGTGACTTCGGGTGCCTGGCCCGGCCGATGAATCGTGCGGATCCCTTCGCCCTTCTCGCCGACTTCATAGTTCACCCAGATCGTGCCGTCGGTGACCGAGACGCCTTTGTCCATGCCGATCCACGCGGTGCGGCGGTGCGGCCAGACGAACTGCGTGAAGTTTGAAAGCAGCGGACTTTTCTCCTCCACCCACGTCTTCCAGCCGCGTCCGTCATAGCGGGCGAAGCCGAAGTAGGTGCATTGCCAGAGAATCCCGTCGCCGTAATCGAGCCAGGAGGTGATGTCGTTAATCGGGCCGTCATCGGGCACGAGGTCGTAGTGGAAGTCGCGGTCGGGGTCGCGGTATTCCTTGAACGAGCCGCGTTTGGGATCGTGTTCGATGATGCCCGCCCCCCAGACGCCGATCATGACCTTGTCTTTGGCGCTCGTAACCGCGTAACACCACGGCTCGTGCATGATGCTGTTGGTGTGGTCGTAAATCTTCCACTCGCCGGTCTTGAGGTTCATGGCGCCGGCGCCGGCGGCCGTGGCGACCCAGAGGGTGCCGTCGTGGACGTCCACGCTATAGACGACGTTGTTCGGCAAGCCGCTGCTGGTCTGGGTGAAGCTGGTGATCCTGCCGCCGCTGACGCGATTGAGCCCGCGCATCGTGCCGGCCCAAATGTCGCCCGTGGTCGGGTCCTCCACGAGGCTGAGCACCATCTTGTGGCTGAGGCCGTCTTCGGGGCCGTAGCGATGGAACGTGCCGTCGCTCTCGCGCACCAGCAGGCCGTCCCAGGTGCCGATCCAGAGCCGGCCGTCGCTGGCTTTATAGACGGCGTGAATCTTGTTGGCGGGCATGCCTTCCGCCTTGCCCCAGCTCTCGAAGCGTTCGATGACCGGGAAGGGAATGTCCCTGAAGGCGCCCGGCGTGACCTCGGCGGCAAAGGCCGGCGAGGCGAACAAGAGTGCGAATACAGTCGAGGTTAGTTGGGTTTGTGTTTTCATAGGCTCAGCGGGTCAAAAAGTCCGAAGTCCGAAGTCCGAAAGCGATCCGAACGACGAAATCCGAAAGGGACGGGCCCGGCCGGGGCCGAACCGGCGGGGGCGAACGCTGGCGGCAACGCTGGAGGCGGCCGCGATCCCCCGTCGCGCGCCGACTCGTCGGCCCCGGGCTGAGGCACTCACACCCCGTTGGGGCGCCGCCGCCACTTCGGACTTCGAACTTCGGACTTCGAGTTTCACCGGTTCACAACGTTTTCAAGTACTCCACCAAATCATTCAGCATGTGTTTGCTCCAATAGCTGCTGACGCCGTGCAGATCGTTGGTCTGGTAGGTCGTCCACAGCTCCTCAAGCGTCCGGGCCCGACCGTCGTGCAGGTACGGCGCGCTGGCGGCGATCCCCAGCAGGTGGGGTGTGTCGAACATGTCCGTGGTGTCACGCGGGCCCCGGGTGCCGACCGCACTGGGCAGGCGGTTGGTGAACAGCGGGGGGCGGTGACACGTCTGGCACTGGCGCTCGCGTGGAATCGGCGTGCCGTCCGGCTTGCGGGTGGCGAAAAAGAGTTGCCTGCCGCGCTCCTGCGACTTGGTCAGCGGTTTTCCCGCCCGGCTGTAATGAACGGTGCGCGGGGGCGGTTGGGACTCCAGAAACGTGACCAGGTCGTCGAGGTCGTCGGCGGGAATCGGATCGGTGCGCATCAGCACGCGAGCGAACCGCGGCCCGCATTGCACCTGGAGGCTCGGGTTCTTCCCGTTCCACTTGAACGGCCGGGTCCCGGCTACGCCCTGAAGCGTGCGGTTGTCGAGCAGATTGTCGCCGATGCCGTCCCCGTCGAAGTCGTACGCCAGGCCGTCCACGTGCCCGTCCGGGTGACACGAGCGGCAGGAGAACTGGCGCTGGAAGGTGTGCGCCGCCTTGGTGAACACGCGTTCGCCCCGGCGGATCGGGTCGTCCGCGCCGCCGTAGCCAAGGACAATTTCCCCCGCCACTTTCAGCGTCGCGGTGTCGATGGCGAGCACCTTGTCCTCGAGGCGAACCGACACGAAGAGCCGGCTGCCATCGGGACTGAGCGCGACGTGGCGGGGATTGCGGCCGGTCGGAATGCGCGCGACGACGTATTCGGCGCTGAGCGAGAGGTCGTAGATTGCCTCGGCGCGGGTGCGTTCGCTGGCGTGGCTCAACCAGTCGGCCAGCCGCTCGAGATCGACGACCGAGATTACATCGCTGCCCCCGGAAGCTACGTAAGCGCGCCGGCCCGCGGCATCCACGGCAATGCCCGACGGGTCGGCGAAGTAATCGTTCGCCTCGTCGAGCGGGACTTGCACCACCTGGCCCTTCGGGTCGGCGATCGCAAGGCCGGTGGACATCACCCAGCCGTTGGCGACCTGCGTGATTGGCACCAGGTTGCGCACTTTAACCAGGGGGGCGATCGCCCAGCCCCGGGAGGGGGCGGTGACGATGCTTTCGGACAAGTGGGCCGACTCCATCCGGGTGCGCTTGAACACGCGGCCGTTGACGGTGCTCAACACGGTGAGTTCGGAGGCTGGCGGCTGAGTGATATGCTCAATCGCCGGCGGCAAGGTGACCAGAAACGGCAGATCCGATTCATCCTTCTGCGCCTGTTTCGCGGCATACTTGTCCGGCTCGGCCAGGCGGCTGACAACGAAGGCGAGCTTGCCGTCCTCGGACACCGCGACGCCAAAGGGCTCGCGTCCGGTCGCCGGACGCGCAAGTTCCTTGAGCGGCGAAAGGCTGAGCACGGACGCGTCGTTGCTGCCGGAGTTCGCGACGATCAACCGAGTGCCCTCCCGGGTGTCGGCCAGCGCCAGCGCCACCGGCGCCAGG
>JACADU010000125.1 GCA_013388415.1 Bryobacteraceae bacterium | reverse complement strand
GCCGCCGCGAGCAAACCGGCGGTTCTCGCCTTCATTCAGTCGTGTCCGGCTTCGGCGTCTTCGCCGTGGAGGGCGGCAGTTTCGGTTTGCCGATGAGCGAGGCGGGTGGCAATTCACCGGTCAGCGTCTTCAGCCACGCGGCGATCAGCGCCGCGTCTTCGCGCGAAACGGTTCCACCCAACTGGTAATCGCCCATCAGCGTGATGGCGTCCTCGAGGCTCTTGGTCGCCCCGTCGTGCATATACGGCCAGGTCTTTTCGATATTGCGCAGCGAGGGGACCTTGAACACCATCCTGTCATGCTGGACTTTGGTGACGTTGTAGCGGCCGGGGTCTTTCGAATGGGGCCATGGTTTTGCCACACCCAATTTCTGGTAAGACGTGCCGCCGACCAGCGCTCCATTGTGACAGGTGACGCAGCCGGCGTTGGCGAACTTCAGAAAACCCTGTTTCTCGGTGTCGGTGAGCGCCGTCTTGTCGCCCTCCAGGAACTTGTCCCACCGCGAAGGAGTCACCAGAAGCCGCTCGAACGCGCCGATGGCCTTCGCCATATTGTCATAGCTGATCGGGTCTGCTTGGCCGGGGAATGCCTTCTTGAACAGCGCCTCGTATTCCGGGATCGACTTCAGGACGGCGATGACGGTCTTTTCATCCGGCATGGCCATCTCGACGGGGTTCAAAACCGGTCCTTTGGCCTGTTCCTCGACGTCCTTGGCGCGCCCGTCCCAGAATTGAGCCATGTGCAGTGCGGCGTTATAGACGGTGGGCGAGTTCCGGTAGCCTTTCTTCCCCTTGTGGCCGCTTGAGGTGGGCTCGTTGTCCACCCCATATTTGTCCAGCATATGACATGAATTGCAGGAAAGGTCGTGGCCTTTCGAGAGGCGGTTCTCGTAGTACAACATCCTGCCAAGCTCGACTTTGGCGGCGGTAGAGGGATTGGTGCCGGAAGCCATCGTTTTCGGCAACGGCTTGAAAGCACGTAATTTACCCTCGGGGATGTCAACCGCTCCGGCCATCCCCGCGGTCAGGAAAAGAACTAGACCAAGCTGTTTGTTCATATGAGTGCGCTCCGTCGTAATCGAACCTATCACCACCGATGCAGGAGGGCAAGCCTGGTGACGCACTTGACTGACTGAACGGTGTTCAGTATGATTGGAGCGGTTCTATGGGAGTTCAAGAGCGGCGGGCTCGCGAAAAGGATGAGACACGGCGGAAGATCCTCAGCGCCGCGTCGGATCTGTTCGTCAACGAAGGGATCCAAAGCGTCTCGATGCGCCGCATCGCCGAGAAGATCGAGTATTCACCGGCAGCCATCTATTTGTACTTCAAGGACAAAAGCGAGCTTGTCCTGAGCATTTGCCAGGAAACATTCGCCGAGCTCGACCACCGCCTCACGGAGCTGGAGAAGCTCAACCTGCCTCCCTTGGAGGGCTTCCTGCGAGGCTGCGAGACCTACATCCGGTTCGGGCTGGAGCACCCATCTCATTACATCTTCACGATGTGTACTCCTGAGGAGAACGCGACAAACAAGATTGACGAGCAGGACTACGCCGAGACTCACGAGCTCGCCATGAGGACCTTCGACCATCTGCGGCGATGTGTCCGGCGCTGCATGGACGCCGGCGTCTTCCGGACGCAAGACGTCGAGACCGTTTCCCAAATGTGCTGGCTGAGCATCCATGGAGTCACGGCGGGACTGGTGACCTCATCGACTTTCCCGTTTGTAGACAAAGACTTGCTCATCCGAACCCACCTGGAAACGCTGGCTCGCGGCTTACGCGCGTAAATTTCTGAACATCGTTCATTTTTCCCTTGACAAGTCCGTCCTGTTGCGGCAGACTGAACAGTGTTTAGTGAACGACGTTCAGGAGATGGCGGATGTTTAATCTAGCATGGAAAAACCTCATTCATGATCAAACGAGACTGCTGGTCACGCTGGTGGGGATTGTTTTCGCGCTTGTCCTGATCATCGTCCAGTTCGGGCTCTTCTTGGGCTTCCTGGACACTTCGGCGAACGTGGTGGAGAAGTCCGGAGCGGATCTGTGGGTGACGGCGCCGGGGATTCCGCACGTCAACGGGGGGTCGGCGTTCAAGGAATCCAAGCGCTGGCAGGCGCTGGCGGTGGACGGAGTTGAGCGCGCCGACGTCTACGCCCTCTTCTTCGTGAACTGGAAGCTTGCCTCGGGGTCGACTGAGGCGGTGCAGATCGCCGGATTCGATCTGGACGGCGGGATGGGCGGACCTTGGAACATCACGGCAGGATCGGTCGAGGAGCTTCGCGGGGAGGACACTGTGATCGTCGATGAACTGTACAAGTCGAAGCTCGGGATCACGCATCTTGGGCAGACGGTGGAGATCAACGGGCGGCGGGCGAGAGTGGTGGGCTACACGCGAGGCATCCGGTCGTTCACGACTTCGCCCTACATCTTCACGTCATTCAAGAACGCCCAGAACTATCTGCCGCTGGCGGAAGACGAGACGATGTTTCTGCTCATCCGCGCCGCGGCTGGCGCCAATCCGGAGACGGTTCGGAAAGCGCTCGCGGCGAAGCTCACATCGGTTGATGTGACCACGAACCGCGAGATGTGGCGGCGGACACAGAACTACTGGGTGTTTTCGACGGGCGCCGGCATCACGACGCTGATGGGAGCGATTCTCGGTCTGATCGTGGGCATCGTGGTGGTGGCGCAAACGATCTATGCCGCGACGGTGGACCACATCCGCGAGTTCGGCACGATGAAGGCGATGGGGGCGTCGAACGCGCGGATCTACGAAGTGATCCTCGTTCAGGCGGGGCTGAGCGCTCTGATGGGCTATTCGCTGGCCATCGCCATCGGCTGGTTCGTTTCACGGCAAAGCGAGGGGGGCAACGCCCCGATCGCGCTCCCGCCGGAAGTCGCCGGCGGAATTCTCGCTCTCGCACTGCTGATGTGCATGGGCGCATCCATCATCTCCATCCGGAAGGCGACCACCATCGACCCGGCGATGGTTTTCAGGGGCTGAACCATGATCCGAATCGAAAATCTCGTGAAAAGCTACGGCGCGGGCAACGCGCAGGTGCACGCTCTGCGCGGCGTCTCGCTCGAAGTCCAATCCAGCGAAATCCTCATGTTGATGGGTCCGTCGGGGAGCGGCAAGACGACGCTGCTTTCGATCATGGGCTGCATTCTGAGAGCGACGTCGGGCAGCGTCCGGATCGGCGGCAAGGAGATTGTGGGGTTGCCGGAGTCCAAGCTGCCAAGAGTGAGGCTGGAGCACTTCGGCTTCGTCTTTCAGGGGTTCAACCTGTTCCCCGCCCTGACGGCGAGGGAGAATGTGGAGCTCGCATTCAAGCTGAAAGGCTTGAAGCCCCGGGCGGCGGAATTGCTGGAACGCGTCGGGCTCGGGGACAAGCTGAACACGTACCCGCGCGACCTCTCCGGCGGGCAGAAGCAGCGCGTTGCCATCGCGCGGGCGCTGGCTGGCGATCCGCCGATCATTCTGGCGGACGAACCGACGGCGGCGCTCGATTCGCAGTCCGGGCAGACGGTGATGGAGATTCTGGCTGGGCTGGCGCGGGAGCGCAACCGCTCGGTGGTGATGGTGACGCACGACAACCGTGTCTTGCACTACGCCGACCGGATCATTCGAATTGAAGACGGCTTGATCGCCGAAGACAGTGAGGAGCTTGCGGCATGAACTCGAAACTGCTGTATATCATTGCCGGCGCTGCTGCGGCGGCGTCGCTGGCGCTGTTGCCACGCGAGGCAAAGCCTGCCCCCTCGGCGGTTGCCGAGCCGCGCAAAGGCGGCTTTGTCGTCGCGGCGGGACGTGTTGAACCCTACGGCGAGGAGGTGCGGCTGGGAGCGGAACTGGACGGCAAGCTCGACCGGGTTCTGGTGGAAGAGGGCGATGCCGTCAGGACGGGGCAGGTCGTGGCGGTGCTCAGGAACGCCGATTTTGCGGCGCGCGTCGCGACGGCGCGCGCGGCGCTGGCCGAGCGGCAAGCCTATCTCGAGCGCTTGTCGAACGGCGCGCGCGAGGAAGAAAAGCTGGAGGCGGAGGCGCTGCTGCGGGAAGCGGAGGCGTTGCTGCAAAATGCCCGGGCGGAACGGGAGCGGCGCCGGTCGCTGCTCGGCCGCGGCGCGGTTTCGCGCAGCGAATACGATCTTGCCGACAGAGACTTCGCGACGGCTCAGGCGCGCGTCGATGCGTCGCGGCAGGGGGGGGGGGGGGGGGGGGGGG
>JACADU010000020.1 GCA_013388415.1 Bryobacteraceae bacterium | reverse complement strand
GGACAGCACGCCGCGCCGGCTCGTGCTGCGGGCCGAAGCGCTCGACGCGCGGCAGGCCGATCGCGAAGAGCTGGTGATGGGGCCGCCGAAGGCGGCCGGCGAGGGAGCGGCGCAGGGCTTTGCGCGGAAGAACGCCTGCACAATGGAAGACCTGTTGACCGAGACCACGCCGAAGGGCGAGTACTTCGCCATTCGCCGCAAGATCGAGGGCCGGGCGGCGGGCGAGATTCTCGCCGGGCTACTGCCCGCGCTGATCGCGAAGATCCCCTGGCCCAAGGCGATGTTCTGGACGGGCAGGAACGACGCGCGGTTCATCCGGCCCATCCGCTGGATTGCGGCGCTGCTGGGCGATTCGATCGTCGAATTCGAGATCGCCGGCGTTCGGAGCGGAGCGAACTCGCGCGGGCACCGAAGGCTGGGCGCGGACGAGCTCGTGTTCGATCACGCGACCTATGAGGAGCGCCTGGAAAAGAACGGCGTCATTCTTTCGGCGGAAAAGCGGCGGAAGCGGATTCAGGACGGGATCAAGAAACTGCTGCGGGGCAAGGGACTGAAGCTGATCCCGGACGCGGCGCTGCTTGAAGATATCGTCTATCTCACCGAGTTCCCGACGCCGATCATGGGCGGCTTCCGCGAGGAGTTTCTGGAGCTGCCGCAGGAAGTGCTATCAACGGTGATGCGGCATCACCAGCGCTATTTCACGCTGCAGCGGGCCGATGGAACGATGGCGCCGAACTTCATCGCCGTCATGAACATCAAGGCGGACCGCAAGGGCTATGTGCAGAAGGGCAACGAGCGCGTGCTCGAAGCGCGCTTCAACGACGCGCGCTTCTTCTGGCAGTCCGACTTGAAGAAGCCGCTTCCGGCGCGCGTGCCGGATCTGGCGCACGTCACCTTCCAGGCCAAGCTGGGGAGCTATCTCGAAAAGACGGAGCGGGTGAAGAAGCTCGCGCGCGAGTTGGCAGAAGAGCTGGGCCAGCCGGCCGCCGCGGCGGAGCGGGCCGCGGAACTCTCGAAGACCGATCTCACCACCGACATGGTGAAGGAGCTCACTGAACTGCAGGGGGTCATGGGCGGGCTTTATGCGCGGGAGCAGGGCGAGCCGGAGGAAGTCTGGCGCGCCATCTACGAGCATTACCTGCCTCAGTCGATGGAGGATCCGATTCCGGCGACGGCCGCGGGGCGGATTCTGTCGCTGGCTGACAAGCTGGACACGCTGCGGTCGTGCTTCTCGATCGGCATGGCGCCGACGGGCTCGAAGGATCCGTTTGCGCTGAGGCGGGCGGCGCAGGGCGTCGTGAAGCTACTGGTGGAGGGCAAGATGCGGCTGCCGCTGGCGGGGATGCCGGAGGACCTGCGCGAGTTCATGCTCGACCGGGCGCGTTACTATTTCAAGGACATTCGAGGCTTCGCCTACGACGAGATCAACGCCGTCTTCGCGGCGCAGTCGAGCGATCTGGTGGACGCCGAAGCCCGGTTGTTCGCGCTCAAGCTGGTGCGGCAAACCGAGAACTTCGAGCCGCTGGCGGCGAGCTTCAAGCGGATTCGCAACATTCTGAAGCAGGCCGCGTTCGAGGGCGGGGACGTCACGCCCGAGTTGCTCGAAGCGGGCCCCGAGAAAGATCTCTATGACGAGGCGGGCCGTGTGCTCGCCGCGGTGGAGCAGTACAGAAAGTCCGACGATTACATGCAGGCTCTGGCGGCGATCGCAACGCTCCGGCCCGTGGTGGACCGCTTTTTCGACAGCGTTCTTGTGAACGCTCCGGATGAAGCGGTCCGGCGCAACCGGCTCTCGCTGCTGGACCGCTTGTTCAGGCAGGTTTCCTCGATCGCCGATTTTTCGGAGATCGTGACATCATCTTCGACCGAATGAACTCATTCCCACTAACAAGGGCACTGTCCGATAGGAGAATCACAGCAATATGAGCAAATACGTTTACTCGTTTGGCGGCGGGACCGCCGACGGCGACGGGACGATGAAGGACACCCTCGGCGGCAAAGGCGCAGGCCTCGCCGAGATGTCCCGCGCCGGCGTGCCGGTGCCCCCGGGCTTCACGATCATCACGGACGTCTGCAACGTCTTCTTCGACAACGACAAGAAGGTGCCGTCCGAAGTCGACGACCAGATCTGGGCGGCGATGGAGATCGTCGAGCAGCAGGTGGGCAAGAAGTTCGGCGACGCCTCCGACCCGCTGCTGATGAGCGTCCGCTCGGGCGCGAAGTTCTCCATGCCGGGCATGATGAACACGATTCTCAACCTCGGCCTGAACGACGCGACGACGGCCGGGCTCGCCGAGAAGACCGGCAACCCGCGTTTCGCCTACGACTGCTACCGCCGCTTCATCCAGATGTTCGGCGAAGTCGCGATGGGCATCGAGATGGAGCATTTCGACCATGTGTGGGATTCGCTGAAGGCGAAGCGCAAGGTCAAGCTCGACACCGATCTCACCGCCGACGATCTGAAGCTGGTCGTCGAAGAGTACAAGAAGATCGTCAAGAAGCACGCCAAGCGCGACTTCCCGCAGGACGTCCGGGAACAGCTCATCATGAGCCGCAACGCCGTGTTCATGAGCTGGTGGGCGCCCAAGGCGAGCTACTACCGCAAGATGGAGAAGATCTCCGACCGTCTCGGCACCGCCTGCAACATCCAGGCGATGGTGTTCGGCAACATGGGCGACACCTCCTGCACGGGCGTCGGCTTTACGCGCGATCCGGGCAGCGGCGCGAAGGTGTTCTACGGCGAGTTCCTGGTGAACGCGCAGGGCGAAGACGTGGTGGCGGGCATCCGCACCCCGCAGCCGATCAGCGAGCTCGAAACCTGGAACAAGGAAGTCTACAGGCAGCTCCGCGACATCACGGCGATGCTCGAGAAGCATTACAAGGACATGCAGGACTTCGAGTTCACCGTGCAGGAAGGCGTTCTGTACATGCTGCAGACCCGCAACGGCAAGCGCACGGGCCCGGCGGCGGTGAAGATCGCGGTGGACATGTACGAGGAGAACCTGATCGACGACAAGACGGCGGTGATGCGCGTTGCGCCGTCGCAGCTCGACCAGCTTCTGCACCCGGTGTTTGATCCGGCTTCGCTCAAGAAGCTGGTGAAGCTCGCCACCGGCATTGATGCGAGCCCCGGCGCCGCTGTCGGCCGGCTCGCCTTCACGAGCGAAGACGCGGTGACGATGTCGGAAACGTCGCCGGTCATCCTGATCCGCAAAGAGACGACTCCTGACGACATCCACGGCATGGACGCCTCCAAGGGCATCCTGACCGCGGTGGGCGGCAAGAGCTCGCACGCGGCCGTGGTCGCGCGCGGCATGGGGGTGCCTTGCGTGGTGGGCTGCGGCGCGATCTCGATCAACGAGCGCGCCAAGAGCGCGGTCGTCAAGGTGGGCGACAAGAACATCACCATCAAGGAAGGCGACTGGGTGTCGATCGATGGCACGACCGGCGCCGTGTACCTCGGGCAGGCGACGACGAAGGAGCCGGATCCGAATTCGCCGGTCTTCGCGAAGTTCATGAAGATGGCGGACAAGTTCCGCGGCGGCTTCGGCGTCCGCGCCAACGCCGACATCCCGCGCGACGCGAAGGCAGCCCGCGAGTTCGGCGCGGAAGGCATCGGCCTGTGCCGCACCGAGCACATGTTCTTCGCCGAGGATCGCCTCCCGCACGTGCAGGCGATGATCCTCGCCGACAACGAGAAGGACCGGCGCAAGGCCCTCATGAAGCTCCTGCCCATGCAGCGCAAGGACTTCGCGGGCCTGTTCATGGCGATGGACGGCTTCCCGGTGGTGATCCGCACGCTCGATCCGCCGCTGCACGAGTTCGTGCCCAAGCGGGAAGAGCTGATGGTGGACATCGCCAAGCTCCCCTCGGCCTCTCCGAAGGACAAGAAGGAGATGCTCAACCGCTACAAGAACTTCGTCACCGACGTGAAGTCGCTGAAGACGAAGCTGCCGGAACTGCTGCACCGCGTCGAGCAACTGCATGAGTTCAACCCCATGCTCGGCCACCGCGGCTGCCGTCTCGGCATCACGTATCCCGAGATCACCGAGATGCAGGCGCGCGCCATCTTCGAGGCGGTCGTGCAGGTGGCGCAGAAGGGCAAGACGGTTATTCCCGAGGTCATGATTCCGCTGATCGGCGGCGTCGAGGAACTCGAGAACCAGAAGAAGATCGTGAAGTCGATCGCCGAAGAGGTGCTGGGCAAGGCCGGCCTCAAGAAGCAGAAGTATCTGATCGGCACGATGATCGAGATCCCGCGCGCGGCTTTGACGGCCGATCGCGTGGCGACCGAAGCCGAATTCTTCAGCTTCGGCACGAACGACCTGACGCAGACCGCGATGGGTCTCTCCCGCGACGACTATACGAAGTTCTCGAAGGAGTACGAAGAGAAGAAGATCTTCAAGGCCGACCCGTTCGCCGTCCTGGACCAGGAAGGCGTGGGCCAGCTTGTGAAGATCGCCGTCGAGAAGGGCCGCGCGACGCGTCCGGACCTGGAAGTCGGGATCTGCGGCGAGCACGGCGGCGAGCCGAGCTCGGTGGAGTTCTGCTACCGGGTCGGGATGGACTACGTGTCCTGCTCCCCGTACCGTGTGCCGATCGCACGGCTGGCCGCGGCGCAGGCCGCGATCACAAAGAACGAGGCGAGTTCGGAGACCAACCGGACGGCGTAGGCTGCCGGTTCAATCTGTTCGCGACAACCGCCGCTCCTTCGGGGGCGGCGGTTTTGTTTTTGCGGAGAGCTTCAAGGGCCGGCACGCTGCCGGCGGCGATGGTAAAGCGGACCGTCAGGGCGCGGGTGGCGCAGAACGAGGAGAGAGCGCGCGCCGGGCGGCCGCAAGAAACCGCTTTAACCTCCGGGCGAGCCGATATATACTGTCCCCAAAAACGGTTGAGCGGAAGCCGCTCACGGTGCAGAGGGAGGGTGCATGGGTACGAGTGTTACTCGGCTGCTTCGACGCGCCGCGTTGACAGGCCTTCTCGGCGGGGCGAGCCTTTATTCACAGACGTTGGGCACGATCACGGGCGACGTGAAGGACTCATCGGGCGCATCTGTCGCCGGCGCCAACGTCACGCTCCGGAATATCTCAACCAACGGTCTGCGGACAACCGTTACAAATGAAGAGGGCGTCTACACGGTGCCTGCCCTCGTTCCCGGGCTTTACGAAGTGAAGGCAGAGAAGCCCGGCTTCAAGGTTGCCAGCCGCGGGAATATCGAACTGCAAGTCCAGCAAACGGCCCGCGTGGATTTCGACCTCGAGGTCGGACAGGTCTCCGAAGTCGTTGAAGTGACTGGCGTCCCGCCGCTGCTCGCCTCCGAAGACGCGACTGTCGGCACGGTGATTGAACAGCAGCGCGTGACGGAGTTGCCGCTGAACGGGCGGAGTTTCTTCAGTCTGGTTTCGCTGAGTCCGAACGTGACATCCGGCTTCAACCAAGCGGCGCAGGCGGCCGGCAGGCAGGGGGGGACGCGCTCGCAGCTCACGATTTCGGTGGCGGGGTCGCGATCCGCCTGGAGCAACTACACGCTGGACGGGATCACGAACACCGACATTAATTTTAACCTGTATATCGTGCTGCCTTCGGTCGAGGCGTTGCAGGAATTCAAGGTGCAATCCGGCATTTACCCCGCGGAATTCGGCCGCGGAGCGGGACAGATCAACGTATCCACCAAGGGCGGCAGCAACGAGTATCACGGGGCGCTGTTCGAGTTCCTGCGCAACGACAAGCTCGACGCCCGGCCCTACTTCTTCAAGGATCCTGAAAGTCCGACTCAAACCGCGCCGCTGAAGGCGCCGTACCGCCAGAACCAGTACGGCGGCACGCTTTCGGGGCCGGTCCAGATTCCGAAGCTGTTCGACGGCAAGAACCGCCTGTTCTTCATGGCGAACTACGAGGGGTTCAAGTCGCGGCGAACCGTCCCGAGTTTCTTTACGACCATGACGCCGGCGATGCGCGCGGGCGATTTTTCAGCGTTCACCGGCGCCCTGCAAGACCCGAACACTCGTGTCCGGACACCCAATGCGTCCGGGTCCGGCTTCACGGTGACTTCGTCGCCGTTTCCCGGCAACCAGATCCCCGCCTCGCGCATCAGCGCGGGATCCAAGTATTTGCTGGACAGCTTCGCCCCGCTGCCGAACATTCCGCAGACTGGATTGCCAAACCGCAATTACCAGTGGCTTGCCAAGACTCCTGTCGACAAGGACCAGTTTACCGGCCGCATCGACTTCAACGAGAGCTCGAACTCGCAGTGGTTCGGACGTTACTCGTGGACCGATGAGCTGACAATCACCCCCGGCGTTCAGCTCAACGGGACCGGGCTGTACACGCGGGCCAGCCAGTGGATGCTTTCCAACACGCGCGTCTTTTCGCCCAGCAAGGTCAATGAATTCCGCTTCGGCTACAGCTCCATCTTCAACAACATCAGCCAGGAACTGGCGGGAGTCACCAACGTCAACGAGAAGCTCGGCACGCCGATCAAAGTCACGGACCCCAACTCATGGGGCATCCCCGACATTAACCTGACAGGCAGCACGTTGAACCGCTTTGGCAACGACGCAAACGGACCCTTCACAATCGACAACAAGGTCTACCAGTTTGTCGACAATTTCTCACTCATTACCGGGAAACACTCGCTCCGCTTTGGAGGCGAGTACCGCTATAACCGGTTCCCGCAGGACGGAAACGAGTTCGCGCGCGGGCGATTCACCTTTACCGGCAGCTTCACCGGCAACGGCAATACGCTGGCGGGCGGCTACAATGGGGCCGATTTCCTGCTTGGCGCGCCCAGCACGATCGAAGCCGCCGTCGCTCTGGCGCGCGCGGATTTCCGCAACAGCGAGTTGGCCTTGTACATCGATGACACCTATAAGGTCACCCGCCGCCTCACCATCAGCATGGGTCTCCGCTACGAGCTCGCCCAGCCTCTTCTGGACAAATTGGGCTTGCAGCCGAATTTCCAGCTCCGGCAGCCGCTTCCGTCCATCGCCAATGTGCCCGATGCCAATCTCCACCCGGTGCTTGTCCGCACCGGCCAAGGCGATTTCTACGAGGGCCTCGACTTCCGTTTCACCGGGCCGGTTCAACTCGCCCGCGACGGGCGGCTTGGCGACCGGCTCATCACCACCGACCGAAATAATTTCGCCCCGCGGCTCGGCATCGCATACAGCCCTTCATCGAAATGGTCTCTCCGGACGGGTATCGGCGCCTTCTTCGCGCAGGAGAGCAAGAACTCCATTTTCGACATGAACCGCGCCACGGGCGGAAGGTCCAACCCCATCATCGACCAGCAGGGCATTCCGACGCTGACCTACAACAACTACATCAATACATCGCAGTTGCCCGTCCGCTTCGCCCCGGGGCTGACCTGGGGCGCGGACTACAACCTGCGGACAACCTACTCCTTCCAATATCTGTTCAACGTCCAGCGGACGCTGGGCCAGAACTCCGTTCTCGAAGCTGGTTACGCCGGCAACGTCAGCCGGAAGGTCGCCTTCCTCGTCAATGCCAACGCCCCGTTGCCCGGCGTGACCACCTTCGATTCGCGGGAGCCCTACCCGGAGTGGCACGGCATACAGTTCCTCACGGGCGACGGCATCGGCAATTACAACGCCTTCTCGACAAAGCTCACTCAGCGTTTCTCGAATCGCTTCACCGGTCTGTTCAGTTACACCTGGTCGAAGGCGCTCGACGAAAACAGCGCCATTCGCGGCACGGGATCGGATTTCACCCTCATGAACCAGCGGTGCCGCTCCTGCGACTACGGATATGCGGGTTTCGACATCCCTCACCGCTTCGTGGCCTCTGTCCTGTATGACCTCCCGTTCGGCAAGGGACAGCCCTTCCTGAACCAGAATGCGTTTGTCGATGCCGTGGCCGGCGGGTGGCGGCTCAGCACAATCACGGACATCCAGAGCGGCACGACCATCAACCCCGAGTCCTGGGACGCCTCCGGCATGGGCGCGGGCTTCCCACACTCAAACAGGCTCAACTGCGTCGCCGGGGTCAGCCCGGTGGCGGACAATCCCACACCAGACCGCTATTTTGTTCGTGAGGCGTTTACCAACGTCACGGCCGGGCAGTTCGGCACCTGCGCACGGAACAGCCTGCGCGCCCCCTCAACGTGGAACGCGGATATTTCGGCCATGAAGGACTTCCGGTTCGGCGAGCGGCACACTCTCCAGTTCCGTTCCGAGTGGTTCAACGCATTCAATCATCCGGCGTGGGGCCGGCCGTCGGCCGCATGGGGTTCGCAGGGCGCCAACCCGAATGCCGCGTTCGGGCGCATCCGTTCGACGAGCCAGTTGCGGATGATTCAGTTCGCGCTGAAGTATTCATTCTGATGCGGACGGACAGGCTCCTTCCTACTCCTGGCTGACACAGACCTTGAGGCGGCGATAGACCATGCCTGGGATGGAGGCGAACCGCTGGTAGTTGTCGGTTCCGATGAAGATCCAGCGAAGACCCTCGAAGGGCGAGTTGAACTTGCCGGACAGCAGAAGCACACCGTCGCGGCGCAGGGTGGACTCGCCGCCGGCGGTATCCCAGGCGCCTTCGATGCGGTACCACTTGTCTTGCCACTCGAGCGGCGCCACGGCCTGCTCGAAGCTGCGGCCGCCCGGCCGGTAAGTGAGCCGCAGCATCATGCCCCCGTCAATGAGCCGGAGCTGAAAGAAGCCTTGCGTCTTGCGGTCGCCGTCGGAGGCGGCTTCTTCGTTCCAGGCGGAAAATAGCGAATGCTTGGGTTGCTGCTTCAGCGGCCCTTTGATCTCGAGCTCGACGCGGCCCTTTTTGTAATGCCTGCCGAGATCGTACTTGAGCTGCGAGGCGAGGGAGTTCACCATCCAGCCCTCAGGGGTGAATTCGCCGGGGCCGCGAGGCCGCGAGGCGGCGGTTCGCCCCGACGTGAAGTCTTCGTCGATGACGCAGGCGGGGGGTGCGGCGAGGAGCAAGCTGAGAATCGGAAATAGTGTTGACATATGGCTGGTGTGTCTGTAATATATCACAGGATGTTCCCAAGGGAACTTCCACGGCTCCGAGGCCGGAAAGCTGGCGATGGGGGAATTGAGGAAGATGCGCGCCTATTTGTTGATCGAGGGCATGATCTGTGTGTTGATGGCGGCCCCGGGGGCCGCGCAGACAGTCACGGCGACAGTGGTTGGGACGGTGCGCGACGCCTCCGGCGCGGCCGTGCCCGGGGCGGCGGTTTCGCTGACCGAGAGAGCCACCGGCGGAGTGCAGCGGGTGACGGCGGACGGGAGCGGCGATTTTACGGCCACCCAGCTCAAGCCTGGCTTGTACCAGATTGCGGCGGAGGCGAAGGGCTTTAAGAAGACCGTCACGTCGGACATCGAATTGCTGGTCAATCAGACGGCCCGCGTCGACCTCACGCTGCACGTCGGCGATGTCAGCGAGAGCGTGGAGGTGACCGCCGCGGCTCCTCTGGTGGCATCGGAGACGAGCTCGGTGAGCCAGGTCATCGATTCCCGGCAGATGGCCGACCTTCCGCTGAAGGGGCGCAGCTTTTACACGCTGGCGGTGCTCGCCCCCGGCACGGTCCCGACGGCGCCCAACTCGTTCGTGGCCAGCCGGCGCCCAATGCCCGGCGGATTGAACGCCCCGGCGTTCAACGTAGGCGGGGCCAGGGAGAAATCCAACGGCTATTTGATCGACGGCGTCGACGCGCAGGATCCCCACTATCTCACGCCATCGTTTTTTGCTTCAGTGGACGCGGTGCAGGAGTTCCGCCTCGAAACCAACGCATTCTCAGCGGAATTCGGGCGCTCGGCGGCGCAGGTGAACGCGACAACGAAGTCGGGGACCAATGAGTACCGCGGCTCGGCGTATCACTTCTTCCGCAATGACGCCCTCGACGCCACTAATTTTTTCGACAACAGAAACGCCCGGGGCAAAGCCCCTCTGCGCTACAACCAGTTCGGGGTGACCTTTGGGGGTCCGCTGAGCGTGCCGAAGCTGTATGACGGGAGGAACCGGACCTTCTTCTTCCTGAACTATGAAGGGACCAGGGTGCGCCGGGGGCGGACCGGCCAGCTCAGCGTTCCGACCGCGGCGCAGCGGGCAGGGGACTTCAATCCGCTCGGGTTTCGCAACAACCGGGCGATCTATGATCCTGCGACAACGCGCCCCAATCCCAGCGGCGCGGGATCCATCCGCGATCCGTTTGCGGGCAACCGGGTCCCGGGGGCACGGATTGGAGATTTCGCGAAGACCGTGCTCTCCCTTTACCCGCAGCCCAACTCGAGCGCCGCGACGGGCAACAACTATTTCGCGGGATTGAGCGATCTCAGTGACAACAACCAGGGAATCGCCCGGCTGGACCACCGCTTCAACGACAGAAACTCGGTCTTCTACAGGTTCGCGATCTTCGACGGTCCGCAGAGCAACAAGAGCCCGATCGACAACGGAGGATCGACGACCGATGTCCGGACCTACAACATGGCTTTCAACTACGTCCGGAGCTTCACCTCCAGCATCGTCAACGAACTCAGGCTCGGATACAACCGCCCCACCTACCTGGTTCTTCAGGACGGATCGAACGGAACCGACTACGCGACGCTGCTGGGACTCAAGAATCTGCTACGCGACCCGATCGTGTGGGGGGTGCCCAATGTGTCGCTGACGGGCTTTACAACGGTCGGAAACGCCCTGAACCCGACGACACAGGTCTCCAACGTTTACCACCTTGTGGACCACCTCTCCATCATCCGGGGGGCGCACACCATCAAAACGGGGATCGACTTCCGGAAGACGAACTATAACGACAGGAGCGAAAACAGCGCGAGGGGCGTGTTTGGATTCACCGGCGTCATGACGGCGATGCCGGGGTCGACAAGCACGGGCGTCTCGGTGGCTGATTTGCTGTTGGGGACTCCGATTACCGCCAGCGGCTCATCGACTTCGCTTGCCGGGAACTTCAATGGCTTCACCTACGCGTTTTTTGCCCAGGACGACTGGAGGGTCAGCCGGCGGGTGACATTGAATCTGGGCCTGAGGTACGAGCTGAACACGAGGTACTCGGATGTCCAGAACCGTCTGACCCTATTTGACCCAGCCTACCCCGGAGGGCGGCTGCTGATCGCCGGGGGGACGCAGGCGTGGGTTCCGTCGGCGCCGCAAGCAGCCGTCGATTCGGGTGTGAGCACGCCGCGCGGGCTGCTTCCGAACGACGCCAACAATTGGGCGCCGCGGATCGGCATCGCGTTCAGGCCCTATGGGGACAGCCGGATGGCGGTCCGCGCGAGCTATGGACTCTTCTATGAGATCGTCGAATTGCAGGATGTGCGGACGTTCGTCCGGAATCCCCCCTTTGGCGAGGTAACCGCTCTGCGCGGCGACGCCAACGCGAACTCCAACAGCGCCTCTGCGCTGCGGGTCACGGATCTGTTCCCGGCGCGCGGCTCACCGCGGTCCAGACCGGGCGTCTTCGGGATGTATGGGGAATACCGCGATCCCTACTACCAGCAATGGAATGTGACCGTGCAGAGGGCCCTGAGAGGAGACATGGCGATTGAGGCGGGCTACATCGGTTCTAAGGGAACGCGGCTCGCGCAGCGGTTGAACCTGAACCAGGCGCGTCTGGACGCTGATCCCACACGCCCCACGCCAATCCTCTCGCGGCGGAACTTTCCGCTGTTCGGCGATTCCATCCGCCTCACGGACAACAACGCCAATTCAACCTATCACGCGGGCTATGTGAAGGCGGAACGCCGCTTTGCCTCGGGCTTCTCCTATCTGGGCTCTTATACCTTCGCCAAGGCGATCGACGCCGCCTCGCTCATTGACGACCAACCGCGCGACATCTACAACCTTCGCCTTAGCAAGAGCCGGTCCGGATTCGACATCAGGCAGAGAATCGTGTTCAGCGGCTCGTACGAACTGCCTTTTGGAAAGGGCAAGCGTTTCGCAAACAGCAACGGGCTCCTCGATCTGATGATCGGAGGCTGGCAATCCAACGTCATCGGACAGTGGCGAAGCGGCTTCCCGTTCAGTGTCCTGGCGGGCATCGACTCGTGCAATTGCGCCGCTTCGTCGCAGCTTGCGCAGCAGGTCGGGGATCCTCGAACCGGCTTTGCCAGGAGCATCGATCAGTGGTTCAACACGAGCGCCTTCGCGCGCCCGGCGACAGGGACTTTCGGCTCCAGCGGCCGCAACATTCTGGACGGGCCGTCTCAGATCTCTTTTGATCTCTCTCTGTTCAAGACGTTTCGATTCACCGAGCGGACATCGCTCCAATTCAGGGCCGAAGCGTTCAACGCGTTTAACAACACGCCGTTCGGGCAGCCGGGCTCGACCGTGGGCACCCCCACCTACGGGTTCATCCAATCGGCCGGCGATCCGAGACTGATTCAACTGGCGTTGAAGCTGAGGTTTTGACTGGCTGAGAAAGGCGTCATCAGAAAGAAATGGTCACACGCGGGCGGGCGGGGGATGCGCCGGACAGAAGACTGTCGAGCAGGAATTGCGAGGCGTGGTCGAAGTGTTCGTGGATGAGCGCCGAGGCGCGTTCCGGATCGCGGGCGGCGAGGCTGTCGAGGATGGCCAAGTGCTCGTGGTGGGAGGAGAGGATTTTTTCCGGAATCTGGATGGAGAGGCTTCGGAAGCGGGTGAAGTGGTCCTGGAGTGAGAGAATCATTGATCGAAGGACATCATTACCGCAGTACTCGACGATCAACTGGTGGACACGCTTGCCGGTTTCCGACATCCCTCGGGTGTCGATCACTCCGGTCTCGGGGAAAGCGGAGAGCTCGGACCGGAGCGCGTGCAGCGCATCCAAGGGGGCGCGAAGCGCCGCTTCGCGGGCGGCTTCGCCCTCGAGGAGGCGGCGCACGCCGTACATATCCTGGATATTTCGAAGATCGAGGTGGGAAACGAAAGTGCCAAGCCGCGGGCGGATCTCGATCAAGCGCTCGCGCTCGAGCCGCAGTGTCGCCTCACGGACGGGGGTTCGGCTGAGGCGGAGATCCTTCACGTATTTTTCGACCGGCACAGGGTCACCGGGGCGGAGACGGTTGTTCAGAATGTCGGTCTTGATGGCGTGGTACGCCTGGTCGACCGCTGAGGCGGGACGAACCGGCATGAGGTTTTCACGGCGTGAGGAACCGTTCCTGGCGCTTCTGACGGAGGCTTTGCGGCCCATTGGCTTATATTGTAGCCGAATCCGGACGATTCGAACGCTCACCGGATCGGCGCACTTGTGACATTATACTGATATATCTATTGAGCAGGAACAAGACCAAGCGAAGCGAGATTCAATGCAGACGGCAACGCCTCAGCCCGACACCGCGGCCTCCGGGCGCCGCCGGGTCGACCTGACGCCGTGGCAATGGAAGTTGTGCGTTTTCCTCTTGATGGCCACCGCTTTGAGCTACCTGGACCGGCAGGCGCTGAGCGTGGTGGCGCCCGTGGTGGCGGGCGAACTGAGACTGGACAACGAGCAGTTGGGGCGGCTGCTCTCGGCGTTTTTCTACTCCTACGCGGCGATGCACATCGTGGTGGGCTGGATCCTGGACCGGTACAACATCCGGTGGACGTACGGGCTGTTCGTCGCCCTGTGGTCGGGGTCGCAGATCCTGGCCGGGTTCGCACGCGGGTTCGGCGAGCTGTTCGCCTGCCGGCTGCTGCTGGGGGCTTTCGAAACAGCGGGTCAAACGGGGGCGGCGCGCATTATTGCGCGGACGCTGCCGGCGCGCGAGCGCGCGTTCGCCAACGGTCTGATGATGAGCGGCGGCAGCATTGGCGCGATTCTGGCTCCGCTGCTGATGATCTTCCTGGCCAACCGCTATGGCTGGCGATTCGGGTTTGTCGTGCTCGGCTCTCTCGGCGTCATGTGGACGGCAGCCTGGCTGCTCTGGTTTCGACCGAAGGCCGAGGTGCTTCAGGGGACATCCAATCGCGCGACCCTGAGCGAGGCGGACCGGGTTGGGGTCATTTTGAGGAACGGCCGGTTCTGGGCTTGCGTGGCGGGCGCCGCGTGCACGATTCCGATCATCCACATCAGTTCAGCCTGGATGCCGACTTACTTAGTGCAGGAGTGGGGGCTCAAGGTCAGCGGCACTCTAAGCGGGTACCTGTTTCTGGTGTATGCGGGTCTGGACATCGGGTTTATCGGCGGCGGCGCGGCGGTTTCGTGGCTCATTTCCCGTGGATGGCCGGTGGCCAAGGCGCGGGTGCGGATGTTGTGGGTTTCGGCGGCGGCGATGTCAGCGGCCGGGCTGGTTCCCTTTGCGCCGAGTGTGGGCTTCGCGATTGCCGGGATCTTTCTGCTCAATGCGGGACGGGCCTGCTGGGGGGCGCTGTTTCTGGCGTTCAATCAGGACATCGCCCCTGGCCGCGTGGGACTCGTGGCAGGGATCATGGGATGCATCGGGTCGCTCATGGGCGCGTTGCTGGTCTGGATGATTGGCTGGGTAACCAAGACGAGCGGATTTGATGGACCATTCTGGATGATCGCCGCACTGGTTGTGGCTGGCACAGTCCCCGTGGCGATGGCCGGATGGGAAGAACGGAACCCGGAGGAGAAACTGACGTCATGACATACCGAGTGGCAGTCGCCGCGGGGGATGGGATCGGCCCCGAGCTGACAGCGGCGACGCAGCAGGTTCTGGACGCCGCCGGCGTCTCCATCGAGTGGGTAGCGGCGCCTGTGGGGAAGGCCGCCGCAGCGCGTTGCGGCGAGGAACTGCCTTGGGAGTCTCTGGAGACGATGAGGGAACTCGGCGTAGTGCTCAAAGGGCCGCTGATCGCCGAGCGCCTGAGCGGTGGCGCGCTGGTTCGCGCCCCGGAGGGGACGCGCACTCACCCCAGCGTGAACAACGGGCTGCGGCGAGAGCTAGACCTCTACTGCAATCTGAGGCCTGTCCGCGGATTCGCTCCGGTTTCGGGGCGCTATGCGGCAATGGATCTGGTCATCGTACGCGAGGTGACCGAGGATATTTACAGCGGCATCGAGCGCAGCGTGAATGAGGACTGCGGCGAAGCCGTGAAACGAATCACAGGGCAGGCGAGCAGGCGCATCGCCCGGTTCGCCTACGACTACGCGGTCCGGTGCGGCAGACGCCGCGTGACGGCGATTCACAAGGCGAACGTGCTGCACAAGACCGACGGGCTGTTCTTGCGGTGCGTGCGCGAGGTGGGGGCCGAATACCCCGGAATCCTCAGCGAGGATCGCATGGTGGATGCTGCCTGCTACATGATGGTGAAGGATCCGGCCGCGTTCGACGTCATGGTGCTGCCGAACCAATACGGCGACATCCTTTCAGACCTGGCGGCAGGCCTGGCCGGCAGCCTGGGGCTTGCGCCCGGCGCGAACTTCGGCGAGACGGCGGCGATGTTCGAGGCGGCTCACGGTGCGGCGCCGGACATCGCGGGCAAGGGCATCGCCAACCCCATCAGCCTGATTCTCTCCGGAGCGCTGCTGCTCGACCACCTTGGCGAACGGGAGGCGGGCGACCGCGTCCGGTCGGCGGTGGAGATGGTTCTGAGCGAGGCGCGCGTCCTGCCGGCCGACCTGGGCGGCACGGCGACTTCGCAAGAGGTGACGGATGCGATCTGCTCGGCGTGCGAGAAGGTCACGGCATGAGTCTGAAGGGCGCGATCGACACCCACGTTCACTCAGGGCCCGATGTTCGCGCGAGGAAGACGACATCCTATGAACTGGCGCGGGCAGCCCGGGAGGCGGGCATGCGGGCCATCGTTTTGAAGAACCACCACTGCTCGACCGTGCCGCTGGCGGCGGCATTGAGCGAGGCTCTGCCAGGGATTCTGGTGCGCGGCGGCCTCGTGCTCAACCGCCCGGCGGGAGGATGGAACGCCGAGGCAGTCGAGGCGGCGCTGAAGATGGGCGCGGCAGAGATCTGGATGCCGACGTTGTCGGCGGAGAACGAGCGGGCCTTCAGGGGCTATCCGGGCACCGGGATGCGCGCACTCGATGAAAAAGGCCGCCTGTTGCCTGAACTCATCGCAATCATCCGGCTGGTCGCAAAAGCCGGGGCAGTGCTCGGCACGGGCCATCTCTCCCCCGAGGAGACGTGCGCTGTGGCCGCCCTGGCGCGCGAAGAGGGCGTCAGGTCGATCCTCGTCACGCACCCGGAGATCAACTTCATCGCCATGCCTGTGGAGACGCAGCGCCGTCTGCTCGGACGTGGCTTGTACTTCGAACGCTGCTTCTGCCGGGCGGGCTTCCACCGGGACTGGTCTGGGCTTGCGCGAGACATCCGCGGCGCTGGTTTCGAATCCACGATTCTGGCCACCGATCTTGGACAGCCCGACAATCCTCACCCGGTGGAAGGGCTGGAGCAGTTTGCGGAGCGCATGCGGAGCGAGGGCTTTTCAGCGGAGGAGATCGAGCGCATGACCGTGGCCAACCCGGCGGTGGCGCTGGGCCTGGAGTAATTGCATGAGCGGCACGAATTTAGCAATGATTCACGCTTCGCCGGCGGCGATTGCGCCGCTGGTGAACTATTACGCCCGGGCTGAACCCGGGTGGACCATTTTGAATCTTCTGGACGATGGAATCATGCGGCAATTCAGGGCAGGCGACGAGGCGGCCGTGGAGGCCGGACTGCTCAGCCTGATCGACCGTGCCGTGACGAGGTACCACGCCGAGGCCGCTTTGGTGACCTGCTCGGCAACGACTCTGGACATGATGCGGCGGCTCGAACTCGCGTCGCCGGTCGCTGTCGTGAAGATCGATCTGCCGATGGCTCAGGCCGCGGTGGCGGCAGGCCGAAGGATTGGCGCGCTGGTGACGTTCCCCCCGACGGTGGGCCCGACGACGGCGCTGCTGGAGGAAGTGGCGCGGCGCGCCGGCCGCGGCGTCAGCGTGATGGCGGAATTGCGGGCGCCGGCGCTGGACGCGCTGCTTGCGGGCGATGCGGCGACCCACGACGCAATCTTGCGCGAGGGCGCCATTGCGCTCAGAGACGCGGGCGCGGAAGCCATCGTGCTCGCGCAGGTGTCGATGGCCCACATGCGGGCGGCGCTCGAAGAGGAACTCGGCGTGCCTGTCTTTTCAAGCCTCGAAACAAGCCATCAGGCGCTGTGCGAGGCGTTGAGGCAATGATGTGGTGATCGTTGGTATGGGAGGAACAAGTCATATGAATCAGCCTCTGTTGACGGGACTGCTGGCCATCCTGGCGCTCGGCATGCCCGGTCAGGCGATCGAGATCGCCACCGGAAAGATGCTGGGGCCGAAATTCGATCAGCGGGCCTTTTACGTCCGGGAGAGTGGCGGCAACTGGCAAAAGACTTACACGGGCAAGCAGTACAAGCCGGAGGCCGCAGGGCGCCTGATGAATCTGCGAATCGCCCAGGCTCTCTTCCATGACGAGTGGCTGACGGAGTTTCCCTTCGACGTGGAGAAGAACACGGACGCCGCCATCGCCGCGCTCGACACCTACAAGCGGCATGGCGTCCTGGCGGTGAACATCTCGCTGCAGTGCGGCAATCCCGGCTACAACCGCGAAGTGCCGGAGATCAAGCGCAACAACGCCGCCAAAGCCGGACCCGGCAAAGGGTTCCTTTGCGGCGCATTTTTGCCGGACGGGGCCATGAAGAAGGCCTGGCAGGACCGGTTGCTCCGTTTCGTCCGCGCGGCCAACGAGCGCGGCTTGATCGTCGACCTGATGTACTTCTATCAGTCCCAGGATGAGGTCCTGGCGGACAAGGCGGCGATTCGCAACGCGGTCAGCAACGCCACGGATTTCCTGATCGACAACAACCTGCGGAACGTCATCATCGAGATCGCCAACGAGCAGGACATCCGGGGCTGGGATCACGATTTGTATATCGAGCGGGACATGGGCGAACTGATCGAGATCGCCCGCAGCCGCTTTCAGGCCAAGAACGCGCCATTCCGGCTGCCGATTTCGGCGTCTTCG